>WJJN01000513.1 GCA_014729735.1 Candidatus Zhuqueibacterota bacterium | reverse complement strand
TGTGCGGCGTTGCAAATCTCCGCCGAACTTGAAAGTTTTTGCTGCACATAACTTCCCTGTGATGGGAAGTACCTACTTTGATTTATCGAAATAGCCACCATATTTGGGTTTTGTTGGATCCTTTCCCTGGTACTTGAAATACAGCTTTCTCACTACTATGGATAATGATAGAACGATCAAAAACCAAATTATAATGCTAAACTCTTCGGATATCTCCTTTCTAATATAGACCTTATAAATTGCATAGCCCATATTAAATAAGAAATATAGCAGCGCTTCCATATCAGCCGAGCCTTCAGCCGATTCCAGGTCCTTCTTAAATTTAAACCACTGATATAATATCAGCTTACCGGTCATCTTCTCAACAACATAAACGACCGCGATTATGAGTAACAAATAAATATGGGAACACAACAATAACTTTATATATATTAGCATTTGAAGATTTCCTTCCGTCAGTGCATTTTATCATGGCCATGGTGAAATCATGCCAATGCCATAAGCTCCCCATCCTATGGTTGTTTGCGGCGTGTAATCTACATAACTCTTGCCCGCGCTAAAACCCAATCCAATTTCGTATGCATACTTTGAATTCACCATTACCCGATAAAGCGCAGTATAGTAAATACGCTGCCCACGTGTCGCTATCTCTTGACCGTATCTTGCACCATAGGCAATTGCTTGTGCAGAATAGTATTTAACTCCATAACCCGCAGTAGTCGAATACGCAACATATTTAGCCACTATATATTGACCAGTTTGCGTATACAAAGAACCAAGCCCAGCAGTAATTTTCGCGTTTAAGTCAGCAATAGCGGCTGGAATACCATAAGCACCAGTTGCTGCCAATCCCACACCACCAACCGAAAGCCAGGCAGCGGTTTGAATCGTTCTATTGACTAATCTCCAATTCGGATCATTCTGTTGCTGCCATGTCCGTAATCCCCAAAAACCCTGATTTTGCCAAACGTTTAGTGCTTGCTGCGTGTATTCTCCTGCTCCTGAATATTCAGAATTACGGCTTGAACCTTGTGATGCATCATAGTCTGAAAACCAGCCACCAACACGAAAATCATCCCAAAAAGACCATCTATCTGCTATGCAATAAAGTGTTGGTGCTTGATACGGATCATCTTCCTCGCCGATCAATCCTAAAATATCAATTATATTAATAGGATTATTTCCACAATAAATATAAGGACTATGATACTGATCTAATAGATCTTTTTTTGGCCACCTCCCGATCTCAGGATCATACGGTCTTGCCCCAAAATTATACCAATTCAACTCATTCTCATCATCTAACTCCTTCCCGGTATATTTAAACGTCGCCGGCTGTTCCCCGGAAACCAGGCTGCGACCGGGCATAATTTTGCCGAAGGGGTAGTAGTCGTAATACTCCTTAACATCGCCCTGTTCATCGAGCACTACTCTGGTATTGCCAAGATGGTCATGAAGATAGTAATTCCATTCGCCAGCATAAGCGTTCGTTAGAAGCGCCAAAAATATAGGAAAAACTAAAAAGAAAAGCAAGTATTTATTGTTATCAATCATATTATTTTTCCCTCGCATATTCTAATTTTTAAATAAAATTTTTAGTTCTTTATAACAAGCTATCTTTTATAGGTTGCTATAACATTGCCTGCAGCATCACGGACATAGTATGTGGTAACAGTTTCCTGTTCAAAATAGATCACTTCCAATAAAGGTCTATTACTTGTCGCATCAGAAGAATAAAAACGGAAATAACGGTGCAGGTTATCGGTAATGGTAACATCATCATCCTGATATTTGATCATCATACCGTAATTGCTCGACTGATTTTGTACCCAGTATTCAGTCAAATCTTTTATATCAAACTCTATCCAGCTATCATCATCAGATAATGTTAAAGTTTTTGTCGCGTAAACCATACTCTCGTAATCGACACCAGATTGACAACCAGATTGAGACCACTCGTCACTTTGTGTACGATAATGCCAATTGGATTTACCGGGAGAATAGCTCTGTGATCCCTCCTCCCAGTAGATGTTCATTTTGTGAATATCGATGGTGGTTGAGCCGGTGTAAGGGCTGCAATAATATGCGTAGAGATTTAAAATTGAGGAGACAATATTAACATTGGTCGGGATTGAGGAAAGATCGAACTTTAGAAGTCCACGAAAAATATAAAAGTCATTACCGTAAGTTCGCCCTACGCGTAAATCGCTGTGACTACCTGCGTTATATGTTTCATAAGCTGAATAGTTTTCGCGATAAATCAAGTAATTATCATAGCCTTCGGTATTATTTGGCTGGAAGTTTAATTCCACGATCGGATCAAAAACTATGTCTCCCGTCGGTTGATTTTCAAGCCATTTTAACGGAATTCCCGAAAATAAATAATATTCTGATTCTTTATAAAGGATTTTCCGCTTCATTTTTTCTAATTTGGTCATCCCGCTCGTATCCTGATTGGCTGTTGCTGTATATGCAAAATCCGAGGGCATGAAAAATTTTGTATTTCCTTTTATATCTTTAAATTTGATGAGATCGTCAACTTCAACATCTTTCTTTTGAATTTTCTTTTCATCGAGAGCATGAGCAGCCAATGTTCCGTTTAAATCTATTTTTGACATTATCATCAAATAAGTTTGGTTTTTATTCATGCCAAATAGATCGGGATCTGGCAGCGAAGTTCGTCCTTCCTGGCTAAGAATTAACAATTCTTCGATGGATGTAGGACGATAAATATACTTCAAATCAGCATTTTTAAATACACGATTAAAAGTTATTCTATT
>WJJN01000512.1 GCA_014729735.1 Candidatus Zhuqueibacterota bacterium | reverse complement strand
TTACTTCGCCATTGCCGAGAAACGGTGAATTGTATTCCGAATCCGTATGACTCACCGTAAACAATTTCTGATGTTCATCTAATGTGGCGTTGGCGATTGGGAGACCGGCAACGGTAACTAGCATAAACAGGCTCAAAAACTTGAATGCTTTTTTCCACATGAACTATTCCTCCGGATTTTAACGATAATTTGGCTTCGTGGTGTTGGATTCTTCATGCGCCAAAAAGACGGCGCATCAGAATGACATTTTTTCTAGTTTTTGCCGTTCTTGTACACAATGTCTATGGATAGCACGGATCTACCCGGATATTTATCCGCGAAAATCCGTGTAATCAGTGCGGAACGTCCGCCGTTCTTTATGGAGGATTATCCGCGTTCCATAAAAACGATTTCCTGCAATTCTTCGAGATTCACACATTTTCGATTCAACATGGCTTCATCAGAAGCGAATGCGATGAGATGACTGTTCACCGAATCAAATAAATCTGTTGTCGAAATCGATGGTTGCTCTCCCAGGAGCACGCTGACAAAATCGTCCACTAATCGTAAATCACCACCGCCATGCATATCTCCGGTAACATTGACATCGAAATGCTGATCCTCGAAATTGCAGCATTCCATAAATTGCGGTGTACGCAGAACGAACGTGCCTTCCTTCATAAATCCAAAAATTTCGCCCTCTGTGCCCATCAAATGAATGCGTCGATCTCCTTTTGGCGTGGCGCATATCAGTTGGTGATTGGCAACCGATCCGTTTTCAAATTCAATCAGCACGGACTGATGGTCCATCACATCATTGTCGCAGCGCCACACGCAGCGCCCAAAGGGATTGTCTGTGCGCAATGATTTCAGTTTATCCTCTCGTGTCGGATTCGATATATGCTCAATAGAATCCCATGCGTAAAAATCCCAGAAATCATAATCCACATAATTTTTCTTTGCTGAATATTTGCACGTTTCCTCAATTTGACAATCCACCAGACAACGTTCTCCCGATCCCGGAGGCGCGTTTTCGCGACGGAAAATGGATAATCCGCCGACGCTCGACACAACCCGCGGACGCACCCCGCTGTTAAACCAGCAAATCAGGTCCAGGTCGTGGCAGCATTTCGCCAACATGATGGGATTTGTTTTTCGCTGGCGCCACTTCCCCCGCACAAATGCCACGCCCATGTGATGATAGCTCACCCCTTCAATTGTTCCGATATTGATTAAATCGCCAATTGCACCACTGGCAACGATTTCTTTGATTTTACGATAAAAGGGAGCAAAGCGAAGCACATGGCAGACCAAAACTTTGCGACCGGTCTCCCGCACTGTTTGCACCAGCAGCGAAAGATCATCTGCTGTCTGACAAATCGGTTTTTCCAGAAGAATATGATATCCCTGTTTCAACAACGGAATCGACGTGCTGACGTGCTGATGATCCATGGTCCCGTTAATCACCGCATCGGCAAATTGGGGTTGGATTGCCAGTTCCACTGCCGATTCGTAACAGTTTCGTTCCGGAAATCCGTACAGGTCCCGAACCTGTTGCCGCCGAATCGGATTAGGATCAGCAACGCCGACAATTTTCAACCGATCAGAATGTTCCAGAGAGTACGAACCATAGACAAGCCCGCGATGTCCCGCTCCGACAATAATCGCTGTTACCGGTTTCTTTGATATTTTTGCCAATTTTCACTCCAGTATTGTTTTAACCACAAGTCTCTTTCCCACGTTTTACGTTGAAATGGCTCAGTAACGAAGCTCGGGGACAGTATCAAAAGTCCGATTTTATCATTTAATATCATTCCGGGCTTGTCCCGGAATCTCCTAATTATTAAAAGTTAGGAGATTCCTGCATTCGCAGGAATGACACCAAGCAATGACTTTTGATACACTCCCTGCCTCCATCGACGCTTTGCGTCGTAGAACGGCTTCCGGAACTACTGCAATCCCTATTGACGCAGAGCGTCATAAGATGCGTGCCAACGCAAAGCGTAGGCACGAGATGTAACGATCAGATCACTTCGCTGCTTGTTGTGCTTTTGCCGCTTCCTGCATTTCCGGATTATACCAGATGTAATCCAGTTTTGGATTAGAAAGCGCGTCATTCCTCCAGACATGCAGATATTCCCATTTATCCCACGGAATACTCACAATATCCAGATCGCCATCGCCATCCAGATCGACCGTCTGCGCGCCGAGATGGCTCTCTTTTCCGCGATCGATTTCATGGGCGACAAAATTCCCTGTGCCATCATTTTCCCAGATTTGCAGACGGTATAATTTTTTGTGTTCACAAGTAATGATATCCGGATCACCATCCCGGTCCATGTCTGCCACATCCAGATTGTTCATGGAATACTGGGTGACCAATTTATGCCGAATCCATTCACCTTCTTTGGGATCAGCCGGAGCTTCGTACCAGAACAGACTGGCGTCCGGTTCTTTGCCAGGATGACGTTCTTCTGTGACCACAACATCGGCTCTGCCATCGCCATTCATGTCCGCTATTTTTACACGGTCCGCATGAGTTTCGGTTACTCCGACAACATACATTTTCCAATTTCCTGATCCGTCTTTGGGGTTTTCATACCAGGCGACCTGTTGCTTGCCATTTTCGTCGTGCGTTTTTGTGGGAACGGCAATATCCGGAAAACCGTCTCCATTAATATCACCGACTCCGATACCTTCCTCCGAAGCGTTGTTATTAATTTGCGTTTTGGGCCAGTTTCCGCGTTCCGGATCCACCGGAATTTCCAGATAATATGTCCCATCACCGGTCGCCAGTAAAATTTCCGGTTTGCCCCCCGGAACAATTGGCGCCACCTCATACCCTTGTCCGTTCACATGACCTGATGGAGGCAATTCTGCAATTTTATACTTTTTCCAGTTACTCCCTGCCCGCCAGTCATCGGTTTCGAGCCAGTAGACATCCGGCAGCCGGGTGCCGATCACATCACACCATCTGTCGCCATCCACATCCACAGCGATCATGCCGTCGATATTCATACCCAGATCAGACCGTTTCCAGTCACCTGTCATGTCGCC
>WJJN01000511.1 GCA_014729735.1 Candidatus Zhuqueibacterota bacterium | reverse complement strand
TTGAATGGCAGCATCAACAAAGATGTGAACCGGTTTAAAGCAATGAGTCTGACGGATAATGTGCCGTTCATTCTGGCACTGGCGAATGATGAAGGATATGGCTCCATCTTCGAACAGCAGCTCAGAACATACGGTGAAAAAGATGATGTGGTGATTGCCATCAGCGGTTCCGGTAATAGCGAAAATGTGTTGAATGCCGTTCACTATGCAAAAAGCAAAAACATGGTGACCATCGGAATGACCGGATTCAACGGCGGAAAATTAAGGAGACTAACCCGGCATTGCGTTCATGTCCCAATTGATGATATGGGAATCACCGAAGCTGTACACGGAATTATTCTGCACTATGTAGTGGATTATTTGAAAAACAGATTAACCTCGAATATCAAATATATCGAAAAAGTGACCTCTGTTTTTGATGAGGAAGTTGAAGAGTCACATTTAGTTAAATCTCGTGCGACACTTTAGAGGATGACCGGAAGAGCGAAATCAAAAATGCCTGTGTTGCAAATATACAGGCATTTTCTATTTTTTGATCTTTGCGGATTTTAAAATAAATAAAAAACTGTCATGTTGATTTTCGGACCGCTGTAATCCTCGGTGAAAATTAATACATCGGAAAAACGAAGATAATGATAACGAAATTCGAGCCCGGCAGCCCAATTTTCCGTAATTAGCAGATCGAAGCCGGTTCCGAAATTAAGTCCGTAACCGATCGCTGTATTCTTATCTTCGGATGATGAAAATATCTGAGAAAACCGATCGTCGCCGATATATAGTCCGGCACCGTAACTCACATAGGGTGATAGTCGGGAGTCTGAGATCAGCAGATACTTCAGATCGGCAAGCACCGGAATCAGGCAAACGGTTTTCTTTCGCGACGTTTCATCGTTTTTATGATAATTGAAATAGCCCAGCGTTGTCCTGAGTTGAAGATTGCCGCTAATCGGCGACATGACGGACGAACCAAAATAAAAATATTTTGATGCCGGGCTGATTGTAAACGGGGTTTCTGTCGAACGTAAATTGTTCGGCTTCCACGTACCGAATTCGAGTCCGATGCTCATTTTGTCGAACATGCCGGAATCATCTGCCCGCGCAGAATTTAACCAGACAAGTGAGAGTAGCAGTATGTATAAACCCCGAATATTCATATTCAAAATTCCAGTAAAATAAAAGTTCAATCCCGGTTCATTCGCTATTTTTTTTCTGTTCCCGGAGGCTGAAAGCCGAACGCCTTGTTCTTTTGATCGCCATGAAGCTTAATTTCACCATACTGGCTTTCGTATTTTTCAATATTTTCCGTTAATGCCTTTTGAAGAGATTTCGCATGTTGCGGTGTCATGATGATTCTGGCATAAACTCGGGTTTTGGGAATACCAGGCAGCATGCGCGTAAAATCGATCACAAATTCAGCAGGAGAATGGGTAATCATCGCTAAATTCGAATAAATTCCTTCGGCTTCCTTTTCTCCTAATTCAACATTGATTTGTTGCTTTACTGGTTTGTCCATTGGCTGACTCCTTATGATTAAATATCGGTTTCAAAAAGGTAGTGTTAAAATAGCATTTTTTATAAAAAAGTCAACTGGAAATATTGGAAATTACAAAGGCAGATAAATCTAAATTACAATGCGAATTAATAGCCATATAAATAAAATAAAAATGACTTGATTTTGATGCAGATTTCAATTAAATTAATATTTTTAGCACAGTCATACCAAAGACTTATCCATATCTATGAAATGATTTAAGTGATGTAAAGTTTCGGAATATTGATACTTCATTAAAATCGAATATTCTTTTACAGACATTGAAAGCGATCGACCAGACATGAGTTTTTTGACAATATCATTAATTGTCTTTGCTGTGGGAATAATTGTCCTCTATTTTGGTGCCGAGGGTCTTGTCCGGGGATCTTCTCTTTTAGCGAAAAATCTCGGAATACGACCCATTATCATCGGTTTGACCGTGGTGGCATTCGGAACTTCTTCGCCGGAGTTTGTGGTGAGTTTTGTGGCATCATTGCACAAAAGCCAGGATATCGCACTGGGAAATATCATTGGCAGTAATATCGCGAATATCGGACTGATTCTGGGTGTTTCCGCACTTATTCACCCCTTGAAGGTACATCTGTATACACTCAAGAAAGAATTTCCGGTCATGATTTTGGCAAGCGTCGTGATTTATCTGATGGCGTTCGATTTTAAAATCGGATTCTGGGACGGCACGCTGCTGACCCTCGGTATAATACTGTTCATCTTGTATCAGGTGCTTGTTTCGCTGCGGGATCGGAGTGAACACAAATCGCTCGAAAAAGAGTATACAAGTATTTTAAGAAATGGTTCGACTTACTTTAAAAACATTGCTCTGGTTGCAATCGGTATCACCGGACTGATCGTGGGCTCCCAAATGATGGTAAAGTCCGTCATAACGATTGCGCGGGAACTTGGTGTCAGCGAATTGGTTATCGGAATGACGCTAATGGCTTTCGGAACGTCATTACCGGAGCTGGCAACTTCTGTGATCAGCGCAATCCGCAAAGAAGCAGATATCTGTGTGGGAAATGTAATCGGGAGCAATCTCTTCAATATTTTATTCGTTGTCGGCATTATCACCATGTTCAATCCATTGACAGTGACGAAAAGCACTCTTAAGCTGGAATTCCCGATTATGCTGGCATTTACCTTTCTTCTCTTCCCCATTTTAAAAACAAAATTGATTTTGAACCGATTTGAAGGTGCGGTGTTGGTTGCCGGATATGTATTGTTCGTTTCAATTTTAATATTTTAACCTGTTCAATCCCAGAAAGACGACATTTACAGGCTATAAGTTCTCCACTAACAGTGTTTTTTGCAATTTATTCCTTGCTTAACTCAAACTAATTTTATATATTTAATGTTAGTCAAAATCGGAGGGAAAGGAACTTATAAGGAGGATTTATGGCGAAAGGTAAGATCGGTCTACCAGCGAATGCTTATACTCCGCTGAAGAAGGGAGAAAAGTATGTTCCTGTAATACCTGCTTCTGAAAGTATTGCTGAAATTACGAAACGCTCGGTAATTACCGGTATTTTGATGGCAATCTTGTTCTCATTCGCTGCCGCTTATCTGGGGATGAAGGTGGGACAGGTTTTTGAGGCTGCAATTCCAATCGCTATTCTGGCAGTAGGAATGTCCGTTGTATTCAAAAAACGTAAAAATACGATCCTGGAAAATGTGATCATCCAGTCCATCGGGGCTGCTTCCGGAGTAATTGTCGCCGGTGGTATCTTTGTTATCCCGGCACTTTATATCCTGGATTTAAATCCGTCATTATTGCACACATTCATCGTCACCGCGCTCGGCGGTTCTCTCGGTGTGCTGTTTTTAATTCCGTTACGAAAATTCTTTTGTGTCGAGGAGCATGGAAATCTTCCGTTCCCGGAAGCAACTGCCACAACAGAAATTCTGGTCACCGGTGAAGCCGGCGGAGAGCATGCCAAAGTGCTGGTAACCAGCATGCTCGTCGGCGGAATTTATGATTTTATCGCCGAGGTGATCCACCTGTGGGACAAGCACCTGTCTTCCGCCAAATTATTGTTCGGGCTCGGTGAAAGGCTGGCTGATAAAGCAAAAATGGTTTTGAAGGTCGATGCTCTCGCCGCCCTGCTTGGATTGGGGTATATTATCGGGATCAAATATTCCGCAATTATCGTGGGCGGAAGTATCCTGTCTTATCTGGTGCTGGTGCCCGCGTTCTTTTTCATCGGACAGCATATCCCGGAGATTATATATCCCGGAACCGAGTTAATTTCCAATATGGATGAAGTGATGCTGTTCGACACGTACGTGCGTCCCATCGGAATCGGCGCGATTGCCTGCGCCGGAATCATCGGTATTTTGAAAAATGGACGCGTCATCATTAGTTCTTTTTCTGTTGGCTTCAGGGAAATCTTCAAAGGCAAAACCGATGCTCCAACCGCGGAAGCCGAACGCACGCAAAAAGACCTGCCAATGAAGACAATCGTTTTAGGCAGTGTGCTTATTTCCGCGCTGATTTTCATTTTCTTTCTTACGCTATCTTCGATAAAAATTAGCATTGTCAGTTTAATCATAATTTTAGTGCTCTGCTTTCTCTTTACAATGGTCGCTGCAAGAGCCATTGCCATTGTCGGCATCAATCCGGTTTCCGGTATGACTTTGGTGACGCTGATTATCAGCAGCGTGATTTTGGTGAATGTTGGATTGAGCGGCACGCAGGGCATGATCGTCGCACTGCTGGTGGGAACAGTGGTCTGTACCTCGCTCTCGATGTCCGGTGCATTCATCACAGACCTGAAAATCGGTTACTGGCTCGGCTCAACGCCGCTGAATCAGCAGAAGTACAAATTCCTTGGCGTACTGGTGTCAGCATTTTCAGTCAGTCTGGCAATCTTGCTGATTAATGAAGCCTTCGGATTTGTACTGCCGTCGGGTGTCACCAATCCTGAAGTACCTGCGCCGCAGGGTAACTTAATGGCGGCGATCATCAGCAGCCTGATGTCCAACGAACCGGTTCCGTGGATGTTGTACGGATTGGGCGTGATCATCGCGATCATGCTGGAAATGGTGGGTGTTGCACCGCTGGCATTTGCGCTGGGAATGTATCTGCCGATCCAGTTGAACGTGCCGTTGCTCATCGGTGGTTTCATGGCGTGGCTCGTTAGTCGCAGCAGCAAGGACGAGGAAATCGGAAAGCAGCGCCGTGAACGTGGCACATTGATCGCTTCCGGATTCATTGCCGGTGGTGCATTGATGGGAGTTCTGGGAGCTGTGTTGAATCTCGATCAGATTGGCACGCCGGTTCGTTTCATCAGTGTGGGTGTGGATTATGTGATGCAGGCAGGTCGCTGGATGCGCGGCGACGAAGCTGGCTGGTTTATTGAATTCGGACAGTGGATCAGTCTGATCGCTTTTATTGGATTGTGCACATATCTCTATCTTGATGCCAAAAAAGCGGCATCTGATAAAAATAAATAAGTTCAGACACAGGCAAAGCGCTCAACGCTTTGCCTGTTTTTTAGGTAGCTTATCGCAGGATAGTCCCGAAACAGAAATTCAACGACATTT
>WJJN01000510.1 GCA_014729735.1 Candidatus Zhuqueibacterota bacterium | reverse complement strand
CAATCCGACATTCGCTGTATTCCCGTCTTTGGGGAATACCCAGACATAACCTCCCGGCGCCCATTTCCTTGAAAAATAAAAATCGCAGACATGCGGATCGACCTCGATATTTCCCAAAGTGATTTGAGCGCAGGTTTCCATATCGTGCATCCGGATATTCGTCTTAATCCCCGCCCACCTGCCGACACGAGATTCCACGCCATCCGCAGCAATAACCACTTTCGCCTGAATTTCGTGTTCTTTACCCAAATGATTCAGCCGAACGCCGCTGATCCTATGATTCGTTTTCAATAAATCGCAAACGTATGCTTTTGTAATCACTTCGGCGCCCTCAAGTCCCGCCATTCGCCCGAGATCGTAATCAAAAACCTTTCGATCCAGAATGTATCCACCTTCCGGATGCGCAACATCGACCGGTGTGCCATCCGGGGCGATCAACCGCACCGCATCGATGCGATTTGCGATCCATGTATCTTTTGGCTCCAGCACAGCTCGTAGTCCTTTTTCTCCAACCGCCTCGCCACAGCGCACCGGGACTCCAATTTCCCTGTCTTTTTCCAGCAATAAAACCGAGCAACCGCTTTTCGCCGCGAAACGGGCAGCAGTCGATCCGGCAGGTCCGGCACCGACGATAACAACATCGTAGTTACTTTTCATTCGCGATTACCTCCCAAACATGCAATGGACAGATTTTTACACAGTTTAAACATTCGGTACATCGCTCCTCGATAATTCTGATCCGGGACTCCAGTAATTCGATTGCATCATGTGGACAAACGGCAACGCAGGTTCCGCAAAAATCGCACATGTCCTTCTTGGCTGAAATCATAATCGCTCCTGTAAATATTTTGCTATGCTGCAAATCTGGGATAATCAATATTAAATCTTCTTTTATAATACCACTTCGAAAAGTAAAATAACGCCACCAGTATAATGAAATAGTACGGAAACTTTATGCAAACGGCAATCGACACAAACAGAACGGAAAATTTGATTGTACGCAAAGCGTCTTCCAGTTTTTGCGTGATTGCAGTAATGACGAATAATGGCAGCGAAATTAACGCCGGAATAAAAAGAATATAATCTTTTAAATAAAAAGACATGGTAATCGCTGCTACTTCAAAGATCAAAGCTAAAAAAACAGAAATTTTAAAACCGTATTTCACTCCGATGGTTATCTTACCGGCTTCCGCATCACCCTTAATATCTGCTAATGTTGTCAAAAAATAGACAGCCAGCAAACCTAATCCGTATGGCGTGGCATATACTAAAAATCTTAAGTCTGCAATTCCGGAGCTGATCCATCCGACCGAAGCAACAGTAATACCTCCCAGGAAATTTGCAATGATGGCAAAAAATGTTTTATCTTTCCATTCAAACGGTTTTAAATTATATAGAATACCAGTCACAATAAAAACACTGGATAAAACGATACCAATTCCAAAATTCAGATAAAATGCCAGGATCATAGCGACCGACAACAGGATGAGAGCTTCGATAATTGCATCTTTTTTCTTTATATAACCATCTGCGATTATAAACAGCTTGTTGTTCTTTTTGTCGCTTACGATATCCTTTATCTGATTAATGATAAACGCACTCCCCATCAACATCGTGAGAAGTGTACCAATAATAACAGGATTGAATACCTCAGTCGTTCGGGGGGTAAATTCATCAAAACTTAATTTTGCATGATAGTTTGCTAAAAAAACAGTCCAGACTGGGAAAAATAATGTTGGTCTAAGAACAAAAAAATAATCAAAAATTTTCACAAAATTATTCATTGCACCATTTTCATAATCCTGAATAAAGAAACAACGCGAATCCGATTCCAAATAAATCGGCGACAATATCTTTAACGCTGCCAGCTCTCCCAATTAGAAAACCATCTCTGATTTCTTTACCGAGACCAATAGAAAAGGAGAAGGCTACACTTCCATGAATTGCTTTTTTCCTGCTAAAATTTTGCTCCTCTGACAAATAATAAAAACAGCCTGCTGTTAAAAACGCACTGACGATAAAATGATCTGCTTTATCCTTTGCTAGCCATGAATCAGAAAAGGTAACTTTATAGCTTTGAAATCTGTCTTTTTTAACAAACTCGTTTCGATTAAATACCACCACGTCATTCTTATTCAAAATAGTGCAGAAACCATCGTTAGTCAACATACATAAAATCGATATCAATAGAAATGATATATAGCACATTTTATCAACATAAATTTTCATGAAGTTATAAACCTAATTCCCGATCAATTTTCTGCATTGCCCGCAGCGAAATATCGAGGAAGGTATCCAAATCGAGACCGATTTCGCTACATGTCTTTATCTGTTCGCGATTTGCACCCATTGCAAAACGTTTCTCTTTAAACCGACGAAGAATAAACGGCACATCAATAGATCTCAATTTCTTATCCGGATGCATCAACGCTGCAGCGACAATTAATCCTGTCACCGGATCGGCAGCGTAAATTGCTTTACCAAAATTTGACTCCCGCGGAGCTTTATCATTATGACATTTAATCGCTGTGATGATTTCTTCATCCACATCAAAATCTTCGAGAATTTGTTCTGTCACCAGTGTATGCCGATCCGGGTCATCCACAGTTTCTTCATAATCCAGATCATGCAGTAAGCCGGCAAGTCCCCATTTATCTTCATCCTCTTTTAAATGCACTGCCAGTTCCCGCATGACTGCTTCCACAGCGAGTACATGTTTAAACAAATTTTTATTCTTGAATCTCGATTTTGCCAATTTGTAAGCTTCTTCTCGATCCATGATTCTCCTTAAAAATAATTTCTCGTGATTATAATATATCCTAAAATTAAAACAATTGCAACCGGACATATATACCGAATGAGGAACGACCAGATATTTTTGTAGAGAAAAGTAACTCCATCCTGTTCTATTTCATTGAGCACATTCTTTATGCCCCATTTATATCCTGCAAATACGGCAATCAGAAATGAACCGATTGTCAGTGAATAATTACCGAAAAGAGCGTTCATAAAATCCAGAAATCCGAAATCTAAAAAAGGCAATACTGAAAAGCTCTTTACTGCACCCAGTGATATCGCTGATGGTATACCGAGAATAAAAGCAGAGATGCCCATTAACAATGTCGCCTTTTTTCGATCCCACTTTCGCTCATCCACAAAATATGCCACAGGTACTTCGAGCAGGGAAATAGTCGAGGTTAATGCTGCGACAGAAAGCAACAGAAAAATGCCAGCGCCAAAAAACATTCCACCCGGCATTTTCGCGAATATGGAAGGGAGAACAACGAATACCAGTCCTGCACCTCCAGCCGGATCCATGCCCATTGCAAATAACGCCGGGAACATAACCAGCCCTGCTAAAATCGCGATTAGTGTATCGAAAAAAACGACTGCACCGGCAGAAGTCACCAGGTTTTCGCGCCTGGAAAGATAGCTTCCGTATGTAATAATTGTTCCCATTCCGAGACTCAATGAAAATAGCGCCTGTCCCAACGCCCGTGCAAGCATTGGGATGCTAATCTTGCTTAAGTCGGGCTTTAAATAAAATTCCAGTCCTTTCATTGCACCGTTCAACGTAACCGATCGAACTGCCAGCACGATCAATAACACAAAAAGTACCGGCATCAAAATTTTCGACCATCGCTCTATTCCTGCCGAAACGCCGCCCATAACAATTGCCGAGGTGAAGAATAAAAAAATGAACAATAAGCCGATGGATAAATACGGATTCGCTGTGAACTGATTAAATACTTCGTTTGCCTGATCGCCGGTTGTAATATGTGATAAATCACCAAGTAATATTTTGATGAAGTAACCAACGGTAAAACCTGCGATGACCCCATAAAAGGAAAGAATGCCTATTCCCGTCAGAACTCCCAAGCCGCCCACAATCTTCCAGAATGATTTTGGGGCAATTTTTCCAAATGCACCTACCGGATTTTTTTGCGTATGCCGTCCGATGGACAACTCGGAAATCATCACCGGTAATCCGATGAGTATAACAAATATGATATAAATAAATACAAAAGCTGCGCCGCCATTTTCGCCGGCAACGTAAGGGAATCTCCAGATATTACCCAATCCAATAGCCGATCCTGCCGCAGCCACGATAAAACCAATCTTGGAGCCCCAGTTTCCTCTCTCCTTTTCAGCAGTGAGCACTAACTCCTCCTCTTTCAAATACAACTAAAAATTAACAGAAAGCGATAGCATAATTTTAGGATTCACATCACTCGGATCGATCTGCAGACTTAAATCCTTGCTTTCATCAAAATTGTACATGTGAGCATCTACAAATGCATCTAATATATTGTAAAGAACGACTCCCACCAGATACCAAGTGGACAGATTCCGGTTCTGTATGTAAAATTCCCGCTCTGCTTCGGATGTACTTTGTTTATACATCTGGTTAAGATATATTGAATTTATCAAAAGCCCGATTTCGGCACCCCCGAGTATCAACGCTTTTAGTTTTTTGCCGTTGTATAACTGACCCAATCCCGGAAAAATCAGCGCGCAAATCATAGCAGTTTGTGGCGACTTTTTTTTTACTTCGGTTGAATCCACATTATTTTGATTTTCCTCTGAAACCGCGACATTATTAGATTCCTGGGCAATTGCCCCGGAAGTTAACATCAGGCAAAGTATAATTCCAATACTAAGAGTAGGCTTTATTATAATATTTGTTGAACGTGCCCGCAACGAGTTTGTCTTCTCCTCTTCTGGGATGTCTCTTTAATGCTTCCAGTAATTGATTCACATTATAATTGTTCAAAAATTTCAAATCTTTTTTATCGAGTAAATCGCTTGTGCCATCTTCCAATATTCGAATCAATACATCCAGTTTAATTTTCTTGAAGGCTTTCACACAAATTTCATCGAAATGAGTGCTGGTATCCCTATCCAGAATATCGATAACTTTGTCGAATTCCATTCGGTCGCGATAGTGTCTTTTCGATGTAAGTGCATCGAAAACATCCGCTACTGCTAAAATTCTCGCTTCCAACGGTATATCATTTCCGCTCAATCCCTTGGGGTAACCTGTTCCATCGATTTTTTCATGATGCGCCGCAGCGATAATCGGAATGGATTTATAATCATTACTGAAATTAATTTTTTCGAGAATACTTCTCGTATATGCCGGATGCTCCTGAATATGCGAATACTCTCGGACGGTCAGACGACCTCTTTTCGTGAGAATCGCTTCACGGATTGCAATTTTGCCGTAATCATGCAACAACGCGGCATATCGAAGAATCTCCCGGCGATTGGGCAGGATATTCATCACATGTGCGATGGCATCAACGTATTGCGCAATTCGGTGCGAGTGCCCCGCAGTTAAGGGATCTCTGGCATCAATCGTGCTTGCGAGTGTTTCAATGAAACTATCGAAAGTCTTTTTCTGTTCTTCGTATAATTGAGCATTTTCCAACTGCGTTGCTGAAATCACCGAGATGGTATCGAGCAATTGCTCGTCCTCTTTTGTAAATGGACCATCGTATTTATTCAACACCTGAAATACACCGATGATTTCCCCAAGCTTATTTCGCATCGGGAAAGTCAGCATATTGCTCGTATGATAACCGGTCTTTTTGTCGATTTCCCGGTTGAAACGCGGATCTGCATATGCATCAGGGATATTCAAAATATGACCGGTTGTGGCAACATATCCGGCAACTCCCAGGTGTCCCGGAAACCGGATTTCTCGTTCGCCGTGCGCCACTTTAGACCACAGCTCGTTTCGATGCTTATCTAATAAGAACACGGTACAACGGTCTGCTTTTAGAGCCCGCTTGACTTCATCCATCAGGATACGCAATAATTTGTCAAGTTTCAACTCGGTGGAAATATTCCGTGTAATATTGAAGAGCACAGTCAGTCGCCGGTGTTCTTCCTGATAGAATTTGAGTTTAGTCGTTATTTGGCTCTGACTGTAGGAGTCTATAGTATCTTGTTCTTTTACCTTCATTAAATCACTCCTAATCATCAATCTCTTCGAATTCAGCATCTTCTACATCTTTTCCTGATAAATCCAACGGACCATTGCTTTTCGGATGTCCCTTGACTTCCTCCCGTGGTTCCGGCGGAGAAAGCAGATTTTTAATCAATTTGCTCCCCCAGTATATAATGAGAACTATCAGTATTAATTTAAGCAGCATTTTTATTTTCTATCATTTTTAATATGATTTCAAAGTCTTCGGAATTGCACACAAAATCCAATTTCGTTGAATTGATAGTAAGCAATGGTGTTTCTTTATAGTGATT
>WJJN01000509.1 GCA_014729735.1 Candidatus Zhuqueibacterota bacterium | reverse complement strand
TTGCCTGTTGCTTATCCGTTAGAGAAAGCACATCGATTTTATCGGAGAGGACATCTTCCGCCGCATAATCGTTGGTTGCCATCAGCAGAATCACCCCCACACAAAAAATGAATTTGGAGTGTTTCATTGGTCTCTCCTTAAATTATGTAAAAAATATTTGTTATCATTAGGTAGAGACGAATGGGAGCGGGAAAAAATACATGGGATTTGGATAATTAACCTCGTTGCAATGGAGTGCTTCGAAATGCATTCATCGGCGGAGTGCAGAGTAATTTTATCTTCCGTGCGTTATACATTACCACCGACGCTAAGCGTCAGGTGAGGCGTGCGCTCGAAAAAGAAATTGTATCATTCTTTGGATATTAATTTTATGAACTCATCCCCTAATCCCCCTTCTCCTAGAAAGAGAACAAGGCTTAAAGTTTTGAATTTTAAATCTTTACACCCCCTCTCTTCGCAAGAAAGGAGACCGGGGAGTGAGTTCAAGACAAGAGAAAATTGCCTCATTGAAATGCTAACGGCATCGCGTGAAGCTCTTTTGCCGCTATGCGGCAATGCAGTCGATAAAGCGACTGCACTCCAAATACGAACGGTATTTTGTGGCAGCTTTAAATATCTCTTAAAAGCCTTGCTCCGTGAGAAATTGCTACAATTTCTATATCTTCATTTTTTATGCGATAGACAATCCGATAATGCTTATAAAATTTTTCACGCAAAGACTCCATTTCATATTCGGGAACCATTCTGCCTGAATAGGGGAATTGGGGGGATTGACTCAATGATTTGCATAATCCGTTGCACAACTAATGATGCATAGTATTCGGATTGATCAGAAATATAAGTATAGATGTCCTCCAGGTCATCAGCAGCTCTCGGTGACCAAATTATTTTTTTATCCATTGACTCATCCTGTCTTTTACCACAGAATGCGGAATTCCTTTCCCGGCGTCTAGTTCCTGCAATCCTTTATCAACCTGGAATTTGAAATATAATTCAGCAAAGATGTCATCGAGGCTGACATCATCTGGCAAAGATTTGACGATATGGAGTACCTGGTCTTTCAAACTGGGCATTTAATTTCCTTTCAAATTGAATTATTTCTATAATACAGATTTAGAAGAATAAAATCAAGCAATTTCTGTTCTTGATCTCGTTGCGATGGAGTGCGTCCAAAATCCAGCTTAAGAGCTTTGAATACCCGAAGATTTCCGAAGTCTTGAAGACTTCGGAAATCTGGTTCGCATCTGTGACCAATGTATACCGTATTCACGTGAAAATCTAACGCCCTTTGACATTTCGTCCCTGACGGGACTTGTTTGTTTTTAGCGGGAGTATTGTTATAGACATATCTTGCCTATCGGCTCTCAGAAAAAGGATTGGATTGTGAGTTGTCTCTTTCCGAGGTCTTGAGTCGCGTTAGCGACGACATGTCTATAGCACTCAAGCTCCCCCCAAATTTAAAGTCCCGGAGGGACGACGTGTAATTTCCGGATTGATTTTCAGGGCATATTAACGGTATCGCGTGAAGTCTTTTGCCGCTTTGCGGCAATGCAGTCGATAAAGCGACTGCACTCCAAATAGAACTGAGGTCGAAAAATAAAAATAAGGTTTTAAAAGATATTCAGATATGGATTATAATTTATCCGCCAGAATTAAATTGACCAGTGTTTCCGGAGATATTTTTTGCTCTTTCGCCAGAGCGAATACTTTCCTGGCGATGCTTTTCTCGAGCATGATATAGCGAGGGCGTTCATCAATTTCGACATCGAAATGCGCTTCCTGCGTTTGATCCCAATAATCGGCAATGCTGTGTGAATCCCAATATTCCGATGCTTCTTCGATGGTCTCGTATTTTTCCGGGATTAAATCTTTTGATTTTTGTTTATTATTCTTGTTCATATTTTTTTCTTTCTCTTGTATTCATATCTCTTGCACTTATGATTAACGCTTCCTGTGTTTGTTTGTAAATAAAGAATATGATCAAATACCTTCCTGCATACGTCCGAGATAATGCTGCGTATACATCTTCACCCTTCACTTTGCCCTTTTCTATTTTACGGAATCCGGGTTTATTATTCAACGCCTCTCTAATTTCCTGCTCACTAACATGATGCTTCCAGATTAACTTATCGATAATTGACGGAATTAAGATGATATCCTTTATTTTCATCGATAATCCTTCCATTTCTTCTGGCATTATGTAATATTATAATAATATAATTATCGAAACAAGTCAAGAAAAATTTTGGCAGATTAAGTGCGTAATCCTTTCAGGGTTCGATTTATGCTTCCTTTGGCTACCGAGGGTATCGCTGCGCTCGCCCCTCAGGTGAGATGTTCAACGATTTCAGCGTTTGAAAAATATTCCAAAACTCCCCCTTTCTTCGCAAGAGATGGGACCAGGGGGTAAGTTCAATACAAGAAAAAATTGCCTCATTGAAAAGCTAACGGCATCGCGTGAAGCCCTTTTGCCGCTACGCGACAATGCAGTCGATAAAGCGACTGCACTCCAAATACCATCGCTATTTTGTGAAATCTTTTCAGCGTTGATTCTCGTTGTGATGCTTTGCGTCGTAAATCTGGTTTTCATACGTTAAATTAACTCAGACGCGAAGCGTCAGGCAAGGCGTACGCACGAGAAAATCTAACGCTTTTTTAAATATCGTCCATCACGGGACTCGTTTGTTGGTGGTGGGAATATGTTACTCTTTTCTATTGACAATTACCCGCAATTTACATACATTAAAAAAGATGACGTTAAAAACAAAAATGAGAGCCAACATGAAACTAAAACTCGTATTATTTTTTGTTTTATTTCTCAGCATCACCTCTCTTTTATCAAAAAACTACAGTAACTATGTCGATCTGTTTATGTGTACTGCCAATGACCACGGGCAGCTTGATCCGGCGGCGACTGTTCCCTGGGGGATGATTAAATTGGGACCGGATACCGAACCCGGAAATCATAGCGGCTACAACTATTATTCGACGAAAATATCCGGTTTTTCTCACAACCGAATCGGTGGCGTGGGATGCAGTGGCGCCGGAGGAAATTTACGAATACTGCCGGGACTCGGAGCGATAATCACTGAAAGCCAGGAATTCAAAAAAGAGACAGAGAAAGCTGCCCCCGGTTACTATTCAGTGGAATTTGAAAACGGCATTACTGCCGAACTGACTGCCACGAATCAAACCGGTTTTCATCGGTACAATTTCCCGGCGAGCGACAGCGCGTTTCTTCGATTTGATCTGAAAAGTTCGTTCGCGGATTTCATTGCTGCCGATTATGAACAGCTAAATCAACATGAATTGGTTGTCACGGTCTCTGCCAAAAATGTCTGCGATGTTGGGCGGTACACGGTGCATTATCATATCTGGTGTGATAAAAAACTGACTGTGATCAATGAAAATGATCTGATGCTCACGTCTCATTTCAAAACCACGGCGAATGAGTCCGTTCAATTAAAGGTCACTGTCTCCCCCATCCGTTGTGACGATGCCAGAGCCGAATGGGAAAGTGAGACACGGCGACTCACGTTTAATGAGGTAAAAGACCGGGCAGCTCAGCAATGGGAGCAATTGCTATCCCGCATCATCGTTGAAGGAAAAGAAAAATATAAGGCGCTTTTTTACACCCATCTGTATCACACACTGCTCAATCCGGTGAAATCCGAAAACAGAAAACACCAGTTTCAGGGTACGGATGGCAATATTCACACGGCTGATGATTATACGCATTATGATTGCTGGTCGATGTGGGATAATTTCCGGAATAAGTTCAGTCTGTATGCGATTATTTCACCTGATGTGTCGAGGGATATTGCCCGCTCGCTGGTGGATTTGTATCGTTTCGGGAAACCTTACTGGAGCGGATATTACGAGCCAGTCCCCACAGTGCGGACAGAGCATACGGTCATCACGCTGCTTGATTTGTACCGCCGGGGTATTACTGGTTTTGACATATCGCCTGTGTATCAAAAACTATGTGCGGAAATCACCAATCAATTCGACAAAACTCCGGATAAAAAACTGGAGCTGTGTTATGATTACTGGGCGCTGGCGCAATTCGCCAAAATTTTGGAAAAGGAAGATGACTATCATTTATTCATGGCGAAAGCACAGGAATATAAACCGGTCTGGGAAAAACATTTTTTAACGATCACCGATAAATCCGACATTATGCACGGCGACGGTCTGTACGAGGGAACGCTGTGGCAGTATCGCTGGCATGTGCAGTTTGATGTCGCCGGCATCATCGATATGATTGGCGGCAAGGGAAAATACGTTGAGCAACTCTCTTATTTCTTTGATAATTATCTCTACAATCACGGTAATCAGCCGGATATTCATGTGCCGTTCATGTTCAATTTTGGGGATGCTCCGTGGCTCACGCAAAAATGGGTCAATGAAATTCTGACAAAAGAGACGGTTCAGTACTACGGCACGCACGAAAAATGGGATGAGCCATACACCGGCAGAATTTACAAAGCCGACCCCGAAGGCTATATCCCGGAAATGGATGACGACGAAGGCACCATGTCCGGCTGGTTTGTGTTGAGCTCCATGGGAATGTATCCGGTGCTGGTTGGCGATCCGGTCTTTCAAATGAGCACGCCGATATTCGATAAAATCGTGATCAGACTGGCGAATCAAAAAACATTCACTATTGTCACCGAAAATTTCAGCGACACAAGTTATTACATCAAATCTGCCACATTGAATGGAATGCCGTTCAATCAAAGTTATATCACTCATGACCAGATCGTCAATGGCGGGACGCTTGTGATCCGCACGTCGACGGAGCCGAATAAAGAGTGGGGTCATGGCGCAAACTAAAGATACTTTATTTAATTTAATTTTCAGGAGAATGCATGAACCGAAGAAATTTCATGAAAAT
>WJJN01000065.1 GCA_014729735.1 Candidatus Zhuqueibacterota bacterium | reverse complement strand
TATCCCCGGTCGAGCTTTTTCGATAAAAGGATTTGTGCTATCCATCCCCGTTTTTTTTATTTTCAGCGCTTTTCTATATGAAAGTATTTTCACAATCAATTTAGAGAGGATTGCTTTATTTTTAATGATGACTGCTTTTTCATCATTCTTTGCCATGAATTTTACCGGTTCATCGACATATACCTCTCTCTCAGGAGTAAAAAAAGAGATGCGATATGCAATGCCGCTGCAAATTGCCGGTGTTGTCATCGGATTTATTTTTTGGCTAATCAGCAGATTTGTGTGATATCAGTACGTTGAAAAAAGGAGCGATTTGATATATGGCACAAAATGAAGAACTCCCAAAAACATGGATCGATGATTATCTCATTCATTCGTATGAAATAGATTTGAAAGGACAGGTTTCCATTCCTGTTCTTTGTCGGTACATGCAGGAATCAGCGTGGCATCACGCTGAGCATTTAGAGGTTGGATATTCACATCTTAGTAAAAAGAATATGATCTGGGTTCTGGCGCAACAGTATTTTAAGATAGTTCGCCTCCCGCAATGGGGAGAAAAAATAGAAATTCATACTTGGCCTTCGGGAAGAGGGAAATTATCCTATTATCGTGATTTTCGGGTTATCGACCATAAAGAGCGAATAATCGCCGCTGCAACGACACGGTGGTTTGCTCTTGATATTAAAAGCCGTCGTCCTCAAAATATTGACCATCTGTTTGAATATGATTTCGATGCAGCCGATCATGCAGTTTCTCATAAGTTTAAAAAAATAGAACCTTCAAATGATGTGAAACCTTGCAGGGAATTCAGTGTATTATATAGCGACCTGGATGTTAACGGTCATGTAAATAACACTCACTATATCGATTGGATTTTAGATAGTTTTACTCTGAAGTTCAGGAAACTGCATATTTTGAAGGAAATTGAAATAAATTTTCTTGCCGAAGCCGGCTATGACGATCGAATAGTCGTATCGATAGAGGAAAGCAAGAATGGTATTTTTATAAATTCACTAAAACGTGCCTCCGATGACAGGGAAATCTCTCGTGCCAGGAGCAAATGGAGCTCAATCTTATAAGAATGCTCGCATTGCGTGAGAGATAGATTGCTATCTACTAATTTTTTCAAAAGGAAGTTACGTATGAATGGACTAACATACCTAAAAAACGTGGTATCTTTACAACTCGATCAGGAAAAATGCACCGGTTGCCGGATGTGCCTGATTGTCTGTCCGCATAGAGTATTCGAGATTAGTAATAAATATGCAGTAATAGTCCACCGAGATGCCTGTATGGAATGCGGAGCGTGCGCCCGGAATTGTCCGGAAAATGCTATCTTCGTAAATTCAGGCGTGGGCTGTGCGACTGCAGTCATCAACAGCAAATTGAACAGATATTCAAAAGGGAAAAAAGAGTGCTGCTGTATTGATGAAAAAAATTCATGTAGATAACAGGCACCGCCGAATAGTTTGGCAAGAGAAATTAACCGAATCAATCATCCAGAATTTGTTTCTCACGTAATGCTTCTTCAACAAGTACATCTCTATTATAAATATCATCTCTAAAATGTACAATCCCGTTATCATTAACCCAGGCAGTGCAGTAGAATAAATATACTGGAATTGGCTGCGGTAATTCAATTGACATGTCGGTTACGGATTTTAGCGCGTTTATAATTTTTGTCCGCGACCACGTTGTATCGCCCAGCAATACGTATTCAGCAAGGTCAATGGGTTTTTCAAGTCGGATACAACCGGAACTGAAAGTGCGCTTTATTTCGTCGAATTGGGATCGATGTGGCGTATCGTGCAAGTAAATATCGTATTTGTTTGGAAACATGAATTTGATTCTGCCCAGTGCGTTTTGAACTCCCGGTGCCTGGCGGAACAGATAGGGATTATTACTCGCATTGATTTTATCCCAGTCGATTGAAAATGGATCGATGGGCTCTCTGTCTTTCCAACTGCGGATGACTTCGATACTGCGCTGGACGAGAAAGCCCGGATTTCTCTGCACTTGCGGTAAAATATCCTCCTTCATAATCGTCTGTGGCACATACCAGTAAGGATTCAGCACTATATAGGTCATCATTCCGCTAAATACGGGTGTACGCCGATACTGTTTGCCGACGACCACCGGCATCGTCATTATCCGGACTCCGTTTTCAATGACATCGAGTGAGAAATCTGCTATATTCACAATAATATATCTTTCTCCAAGATCGGATGGCAGCCACCGCCAGCGCTCCATGTTGACAGCAATTTTGTGTATATAATAAAGTGCGGGTTTGTTCAGCAGCTCGAGGGTACCGGAACCTACGACACCATCCGCATTTATTCCCTGACGTTCCTGGAACCTTCGGACAGCCGCTTCCAATGTATCGTCAAAGACTGAACGGGATTCGAGTCGACGATCCGGCATGTCTTTGGATGTGATCAATCTGGCACTTAAAGCTGCTACGCGAAATCCACTGTCGCCTTTTTGCAAAGTCGGACCCGCAGGCACTAAAGACCAGCCTCCGTTTCTTGCAATATCTTTGAAAAAGTTCATTTCCTTTCGAAGCGCTTTATAACATGCCAATTGCGGTAGGAGTGAGTTCAATTCTGCCCTGATTTTATTTTTATGAAGGGCATGGTTCAATATCTCGATCAAGTCTGCCTCTGATTGGGTTGTCAGCCATTCGGGATCGATCGTTTCCTGATTCAGCCTGCCGTTCACTAAATGTGAAGCCAACAGCAGGAAGGCATCTGTCAGCAATAATTCCACTTCCAGTAAGTGATCGATGTCTGCGGGCAGCTTCCGTTTCAATTCCATTCGTAACTTTGGAATCAGCGAATCAAGTCGAGGCAGATGATATTCATGTGGCTTCAAACCGTCCTGATCTATTGTGCGAATGAAATCAAGCAGGCTGTCTGCTAAGGACGCTGGTCCCTGATCGAAAATCCAAACCGGGCGATAATCGCGCTTATGATATAAACGGCGCATTAGTGAGTCGCTGTGGGTTGATTCTCTATCGAATGTCATTGATTTATCAGGAACATGCTCGGATAATTTTTGTTTAAGAGCAACCGAAATTTGCTCCGGCAGCGACGGTTCATTTCGTATTACAAAAATAATCAAGACTGCAATTAAAATGACGATAGAGCCGGTAATGTATATCGCGGACTGTAGGCTGAGTCTTTTTTTCATACAATGTATCTTTCATTTTCCGAAAAGTCAATAAGCTATGTTTTGATGAGGACGACAATATTAATAAAATCGGCAGCTTATTTTCAGAATTTAACATTAGCATCGAATTGATTTTAGGATGTAACATCTCAAATAAGATAGCGAAGAAAAATGAAAAGTTCAACTAAAAAATGTGTGATTTAATGTATTTCCATTTTAAAGTATTCCGTAAAAGAAAGTTGAATTCATTTTAAATAAGAAATAAATGGATATTTCAATTTAATTGTTGTAAATTAGATCGGTTATAACAGAAAAAAGGAGTTGAAATTATGAAAAAGCTTATTTTAATGATGGGATTATATCTTATTCCAAATTTGCTATTTTCCCAATTCGTTGCTGATCTCGAGACCGGAGGAGTATTCAGCGGATACAATGATGTCCGAATTCCCGGCGACACAGGGACGAAATTTTCTTTATCAGAAGAGTTGGATGCTGAGCCCACTCTTTTCTATCGGCTAAAGCTTTCCTATTATCTCAATGAAAAACATTCGTTAACATTGTTCGCAGCACCACTCACTATAGAATCCAGCGGTGAAATCAATCGTGACATAATCTTCGAAGGTGTCACATTTCCGGCAAATACCCCTCTGGACGCAACGTATCGTTTTAATTCATATCGGCTTACATATCGGTATGACTTTTATAAAAAGGAAAAATTAGAATTCGGGCTTGGTTTTACGGCGAAGATCCGCGATGCTGAAATTGCACTCGAAAGCAATGAACTCTCTTCGAGTAAAACGAATGTCGGCTTCGTGCCAATAATAAATTTTCGCTTACTATGGAATTTTGCAAACAAGTGGGGTTTATTATTCGAAGGGGATGCACTGGCAGCTCCACAAGGCAGAGCAGAGGATGTGCAGCTCGCGTTACGTTATCTGATTTCAGATCAACTGGCTTTGCGGGCGGGATACCGCATACTGGAAGGTGGCGCCGATAATGAGGAAGTATACAATTTTGCGCTATTAAATTATGCTTCATTCGGAGTGGAATTTACTTTTTAAATCAAATAAGGAACAGAACGAATGAATGATATTGATGAACCGATTTTCGGATTGGAATTTAATGTGCCTGAAAATGTAAATCGAAAGAATAATGAGTCACTGGAAATAAAAATTCGGCAACTGAT
>WJJN01000508.1 GCA_014729735.1 Candidatus Zhuqueibacterota bacterium | reverse complement strand
TGTGTCTACCGGTTCAAACGGCAGAATACCGGGAATGTCGCTGTGCCATTTTTCGATTCCAAATCCATTCCAGGTAGAACCCAGATAAAGGTCTGTGCCATCACGTGAAACTGCCAGAGTTCTGTTAATATGTCCAACTGTATCAGCAGCATTGCCGATAAAGTTGAAATCATTATCCAGCATGATAATCGGACGTGCACCGCCTAATACGTAGCTCACATAGATGTTACCATTTTCATCTTGCACAGCTTCCGTGATCGAACTCACATCATCTGGTGTCCAGACATTCATCCCCATACCGGTCTGATAATTGATGCGGTAAACAGTTGAATAAGAGGAATAGAGAATATTTCCGTCATTATCAACGCTAATCCCTTTACCACTTCCTTTAGGATCTTTTGTATTCAACGTATCCAACGTACCATCCGGGAATTCCAAGACTTTCAACGGGGAGAAATCAACATGATTTCCATCCGGATCCAGAATATAAACCGGGCGGTAAAAACTGATCGTATCGCCGGTAGCTTCATTAATAATTGCTTCTTCATGCAAACTACCATGAAGAGCCAGCCAGATGTTACCATCCGGTGCTACTGCAACACCGTGAATACCCCAACTATTATCCTGAGGAAGTTCAAAATCGTACAGCACTTCGTCGAAGCTCCAGGTATAATCCTGTGCGAAAGCAAAATTCGCGACCAGGAATAAACCCAGAATCATTGCGATAGCAATTTTCTTCATTAGGTTACTCCTTTAATTAAAGTTAATTAATATAGTGAATTAAGTTACTTTCAATATTAAAATAAAAAATAGTTATTACTTAAATTCTGCCATAATACGGGGCGCCCGCATGTAACATGTTTATTTTAACAACTGCTCGTTTTGTTATGAGCTCATTCCGTCTGCTTACATATAAGTATTGACCGTTTCCCCATACCAGATCATACGTTTCAGGGAAAATCAATCCGTGATACATCGCTTCAGTGGAACCATCTTCATGCAAAATAATGATGGCTTCTTCTGCATCCGTCCCGATGTACATATCACCGGTTTCAGAAAATGTAATCGATGATAAATTACTCTCAAACTGACTACTCCAATCAAAAACCAATTCATTTTCACCGAGATTTCCGTCAGCATCTAAAATTTGGTTACGCCAGATCCCCTGTTTCGGATGACTTTCATTCTCTCCGTTGTATTTACCGGAGATATACACATACCCGTTGTAGACTCTAACAGACAGGATAAAGACATCCGGATATTCCGCAACAGTATCCGTCGATTTATCCGGTCTTGCTCTGTAAATTGCAAAACCGCCGCCGCCACAATAGACATTGCCATTTTCATCGAAATCCAGATCATAGACACCGCCCGGCATTCTTGCAAAAGCTTCCATTGTGCCGCCCTCCGGTGGGATACGCAATAAAAACGGCACCAGGTTCACATAATAAAGATATCCGTCCGGTCCGATTTTCATCCCTGATGCCTTTGGCACCTGCGCGAAGATAGAGGTTTCGCCATTGGGTTGAATTTTAAATATCTTTTTTTCACTGTCAATGGAAATATATACATTTTCATCTTTATCACAAGCGATTGCATAAACACTTTTCTCATTTGTTTCCGCAAATTCACCGATTTCCCATATTGCCGTTGATAACTTGTATTGCAGCATATTGCTAAATTCAAGCGCACCTCTTGCGGCAACCCGAATCATAACTGAATCACTCACTAAATTGGGAGCCTTACAAGTAACACTCGTTGAATTTGCGCTCAGAACAGGAGCGAACATATTGTTGGCGTAAACAACGACTTCATCAGGATTTTCCGGCATATTTGAGCCAAATACTGTAAATTCACCAATACCGGCGAGAGTGCTATCTGAGGGTTCAATACGACTAATTGTCGGTGGCTCATTATATTCTTTCGACGAGACGTATAAACCGGTTGGTTTATCTTTCTCACAACCCGCGATGAAAAAAATCGCCAGAAGGTATATGAATATTTTTTTCATTTAAAGCTCCTTCAAATTTACGAGGTAGTATTTATCTTATCACGATAAATTTTCGATATGTACTCTCACCTTTTCTGTATAATAGCTCATTTGTTGCCGGATCATAGCAGTTCTCAGAGACTTCAAAATGTGCGATATAAATTCCGCTAACAACAACCTGTCTTGATGATGTTAATGAATCCCATTCCTCATCTCCACTACCGTCCGTATGTTCAATCGTTTTTATGAGATCACCTCTCTCAGTAAGAATCTTGATCGTACACTTTCCGGGAATATCGAGGAACATGATCTTGTCGTTTTCTCCCGGATATTGCATGTTAATAGCCTTTATATTAAATGGATTCGGAACCACCCGAATGTCCTTCAGTGATTCACCGGCTTTACGTTTTAGAGAGGCGCCTCGACTCGTTCGTGTGTAAAATTTACCACTGTGCAACGGTCCGGTTGGATTGGCAATTCCTTCCGTATTATTGCTACCATCGTTATAAGAAACAACATAATAATAATATTTATATCCTCGTACAGCAGTGACATCATCAAACATCGTTTCATCCGGTCCGACATCCGCAATTTCCTGATAAGTTGTATCGCGCTTTCCCACACCACGGAACACTTTATAACCTGCAACATCCTCAGAAGGACTCTGTGACCAACTCAGGCTAATTCGGTCACCGCCGGATTCCACATTAAAAAGTGGTGGAGGAAGCGGTGGTTGCGGTATTTGATAATCCATATCAAAATTGCGTTTCGCTCTGCTGAAGGTCAATAAAATAGAATCCATTCCTGTGTAAACCCATTCATTTTTAAATGAATTGTGATCATCCGTGGTCAAACCGTCCGGAAGATCAAACGGGCCAGTGTCATTTGGATCATCCTCAGCCAGTTTCCAGCGTGCACCGATTTCTTCACAAAGCGTACGATTGATTCCGTTGACTCCTTCGGCTTCGATAATGCGAATACTTTCACCAGGCTCCAAATCAAAAGGACCATAACAGAACCAAACGTTGGTACCGCCACCGTCATTATGCACAGTCATGGGATCAGGGTTGGATTCCATGTATATTTCATCCATCCGGTCTGTGCCGCCAAGTCCGAGGTGTGGATT
>WJJN01000507.1 GCA_014729735.1 Candidatus Zhuqueibacterota bacterium | reverse complement strand
GGTCCCAGTTGAATGGTCGCGGTTCCGGAATGCTCTATCTCCAGCTTGCGCGCCTGGCTTCGATCTGCGGGTAGTTGCGGCACGTGAATTCGGGCATTCGAAAAATCAAATACGCCGCCAATGGGAGTGTCTGCCCGGATCAAATCTCGCTCCGGTTCAAATAAAATAAAATCACCGCTCATTGTCGACCGGATTGTATTCAATTCCAGCCGGGGGTATGTTTTCTCTTCCAAATCGAGAATCATTTCTGATAGCTGTCGCTCCAGATCGGGGCGTCCCGCCTGCTGCATTTTTTCGAGCTGCGTTTCAAGCGTGGACAGCAGCTCGCGATCTGTGATGAACTTCTGGTCATCAGTCACTTCCAGCAGCGGCGCCCGGGTGTTGACAGATGAATTCGTTTCCGACAGCACATCTATTATATAATGATCCTGCTCAAAAACAAGCAGCCCGGATTCGAGCGCCAGATGCCCGTTCAAATTCACGAACTCGTCTTCTGCCTTGATGAACGACAGCGCAATCAATCCCCCGATGAAAATTGCGACAAGAACATACCCGATGATTTCAACATAAATGACATATTTTGCCAGAAGCTTTTTTACAAATAGATTCATTCTGTTCTCCGATCAAAACAACATCTGTTTCTGATATAGCGATTTGAACAGCCCGTCCTGCTGCGCCAGCTCATCGAAAGTGCCCTGCTGTTCGAGCTTGCCGTGGTTCAATACAAAGATTCTATCGCATTTTCGAACGGACGACAGCTTGTGTGTGATCATGATCAATGTTAATTTATCGCCCAGTGCGTAAAGCGTTTCCTCGATTTTGAACGCGGTCTGTGAATCGAGCGAGCTGGTGGCTTCGTCCAGAATGAGAATTTTCGGTTCCCGGATCAGCGCCCGGGCAATGGCGATGCGCTGGCGCTGTCCGCCGGATAGCCGGGTGTCCTCGCCGAGATCGGTGTCGTATCCGTCCGATAACGCCAGAATGTCATCATGGATCGCGGCAGCCTTTGCCGCAGCAATGATTTCCTGATCACCGGCGTTCGGTTTTCCATAACGAATATTTTCGCGCACGGTTCCGTTGAACAGGAAATCTTCCTGTAGAATGATACCGATATTCTCGTAATAGCGCCGGCGCTGGAGGTCTCTCAAATCTACATCCTCGGCATAAACAGCGCCGGAATCGGGATCATAAAAGCGCATCAACAGATTTACCAGCGATGTTTTGCCAGAACCGGAAGGACCCACGATGCCGATCTTTCTCCCGCGGGGAATCGTCAGCGTGATGTCGGACAGCACTTTCTTCTCTGGCACATAATGGAACGAAACATCTTTCAAATGATATGGTCCCTTGAAATCTTTTAATACGACCGAATCTTCTTTTTCCAGAATGGTCGGTTTTTCATTCATGGTTTCCATTAAACGGCGGGCGGGAACCAGTTGCAGCCGGATCCCTTCGATCACCCGGATTACCAGATTAATCGGGCTGAAGAATTGATCCAGCAGTAGATACAGCGCGAAGATGGCGCCGGCGGATTGACTTTCTTTAATTGCCATATAGAACAGTGCTGCGACGATAAATAAATAGCGGAAGAAGAAAATATAATTATCCGTACCGAGTTTTACGAAGAAGTTCTGGAATTCCACCCGCAGCATTTTTACATATAATCCGACATTCTTTTTAACAGAAGATTTGCCCCGTGCATACGCCTTGATCGTCCTAATACCGGAAAACCATTCCTGTAGTCCGGCTAAAAAGTCCTGGCTTTTCGCACGGTATTTGAAATCGATGCGCCGCTGCACATTATAGAGCTTGTGGATCACCCAGATATAGGGGATAGAAAACAAGAACAGCGCAATTCCCACCTCTCGATTAAACCCGACGGTGATCGTGAACAGGATCAGCAGCAGCCGGAATGTGACACGGATGATGAGATCGAGCGATTGCGTTAACATACCAAGTACAGCATCAATATCTTTTCCAAACAGTGGTTGCTGCTCTGATTTTGCAGTACCGGTCAATTCAAATAGAAGTGCGATGATGGCGAGGTTGGCAAATCCTGGATCGAACACCGTGCCGATGCGGTACATGTGCTCACCGATCGGGCGTTTTTGGAAAAAGTTCAACGGCAGGCGCAGGACATGCTTAAAAACGTGCATACCCAATGAGATACCGAGCCGAATTGAAATGACATATTTCACCAATTCCGAGAGAATGAAAAACGTAATGTAGAGCACGATCTGGATAATGATGATCACCACCAGAATTTTGAACATGTACCAATCCTGCTGCGCCAGCACCTGATCGATGAATTTGCGGACAAGCAGCGGCAAAATCACTGTATTGATATCTACAGCAGTTAGAACGACTGCCAGCAGCAGCATCAGCAGAACTTTATCCCAAATCGGCTTGAGATAGCTCATGAAATGGAGAAAGATTTTCCAGTCGCTTTGCGGTACCTGTGCCATCAGTTTTTCTCCGTTTCAAGAATATCGGATTGCTGTTGATAGAGCATATTATAGAATCCGCGTTTTTTCAACAGTTGCTCGTGCGTGCCCTGCTCGATGATCGAACCTTTATCGATGACGATAATCTCATCTGCATCGACGATAGTATTCAGCCTGTGCGAGATGATCAGCGTGGTCACATCGGCGAAATTTTCCCGCAGCGTTTGCATCACTGCCCATTCGGTGGTCACATCCAGCGAGGAGGTGGCTTCATCCAGAATCAGGAATTTGGGGTTTTTCAGCAGCGCGCGGGCAATGGCGACGCGCTGTTTCTGTCCGCCGGAAAGACTCGCGCCCTCGGCGACGTCGGTGTCATAGCCCTGCGGCATGTTGATAATATCATCGTGCAGACCCGCTGCCTTTGCCGCTTCTTCGATTTGTTCGTCAGAGGCTTTGGGATCGGCGTAGCGAATATTGTCCCGAATGGTTCCGCCGAACAGAAAGGTATCCTGCAAAATCACACCGGTCTGCGACAGCACGGAATGCATTTTGATATCCGCGACGCTCCTGCCGTCAATTTTGATATCGCCCGAATCTGCTTTGTAAAGCCGCATCAGCAGCATCGCGAGCGTGCTTTTCCCGGCGCCGCTGGGTCCGACAATCGCGACCTTTTTACCGGGAGGCACTTCAAATAAAATATCCCGCAAAATGGGATGTCCCGGTTGATAGGAAAAATCGACGTGTTCGAACTGAACATGTCCCTGCAAATCATCGATGCTTTTTGCGTCCGGTGAATCTGTGATTGCCGGTTCGATATCCAGGGTGTCGAACAAGCGGTTTGCCGGTACCAGATAGAGCCGGAATTTCTGGAAAAATTTGTACGTGCCATCGAGGTAATAGAGCAGCGCTCGCGAGAAATAGATGATGCTGCCCCAGGTAATGATCGGGATTGTTCCCTTCAATCCCAGATACGCGAAAAACGGCAGCGACATGGGCCAGATGATATGAATGGGGGAGACCCGCACCTGATCTGCGGCGATTTGCATGAAATAGGTCGCCTGTCCGGTTTTGTAATATGTCACCATTGCATGATAATAACGGCGGATGGTGTATTTGATTCGATTGAACGCCTTGATCACCCGGATGCCGGC
>WJJN01000506.1 GCA_014729735.1 Candidatus Zhuqueibacterota bacterium | reverse complement strand
TGCTGCATTATCAGTGGTTCAGAATGAATTCGAGCCGGTGCACGAACTCTATTCGGATTATATACAAAACCCGCGCGATAACGGTTATCAGTCGATCCATGCAAAGGTAATATATGCACCCAATTCGACCAATGGACGGGCTACTAAAAAGGTGATCGAAGTTCAGATTAGAACAGATAAGATGCACGAGGAAGCAGAGACCGGTATCGCTGCACACTGGCTGTATAAAGAAGGACGAAGGCGCTTGGATGAAGTCGAAGAAAAGCTAATTCAGTTGCGACAGAAAATTTTCGATGATGCAAAGGATCCGGAAAAGTTTATTCAAAGTCTGAAAGTCGATGATCTTTTCCAAAACGAAATATATGTATTTTCTCCGGATCATGATCTTTGGCAATTAGAGCGGGATTCAACACCAGTTGATTTTGCATTTCACGTGCACACAGACGTCGGTTTTCATTGCATCGGTGCGAAAGTGAATGGTAAACTGGTTCCGTTGAATCACCGTCTGAAAAATGGTGATATGGTGGAAATCATCACATCGAACAATCAACATCCGAATCAGGATTGGTTAAAGTATGTCAAGACAAGTAAGGCAAAAAGCAAAATCAGGCGCTGGATCAAGGAAACCCAATTCGAGCAAAGTTGTCGCTTGGGTGAAGATTTACTGAATAAAACGCTCGCGAAATTTCATATTTCATTAAAAAACGATGAAGTGATCCAGCTCGCAAAAGATCACAACTATCAGGATGTCGCCAAGTTTTACGCAGCAATCGGCAGGGGCGATTTAACGCCAACAAAGATAGTCAATAAAATTGCGCCGGAAAAACTACAATCGGATAAACATGATTCTTTTCTGAAACGGTTTATCAAATTAGCCTGGGGCATCGATAACACAGTTAAGGTACAGGGACTGGATAATCTACTGATTAATTTTGGTAAATGCTGCCAGCCCTTACCAGGAGACCGGATCGTTGGATTTATCACAAAAGGTCGAGGAGTTGTAATTCACAGGACAGATTGTAAAAATGTCCCGAAGCTGCTGGAAGACGAAGACAGAAATATAGACGTGCAGTGGGCAGTGAACGACAGTAAGAAATTTGTCGCGAAAATCAATATGATTGCCGAAAATAACCGCGTATTTTTACGTGATATTACAGATTCGCTGGCATCGATGAATACGAATATTGTCAGCATGAACATGAAGAGCCAGGACACATTAGTCAGCAACGTCATGGTCATTGAAGTATTAAATCTGAATCATTTGAACCGCATTATGAATCGCGTACGCAAGATAAAAGGAGTAATCAGCGTTCAACGGATAGACGGTAATTATAGCACATTAAATTTGACTGAAAATAACTGAACCAAACATCAATAAACAAAGGAGCAGAAGTTATGAAACGAACCATAACCAAGAAAGATGTCTCGAAAAGAACTGCTAAATTGGTAGGTGAAAAAATTTATGTTACCGAGAAGATCGTAGACGGCGTCTTTACAACTCTGCGGGAATTTATGGCGGAAGCCGATCCTGAAGTGCGCATCGAAATTCGGGATTTCGGCGTATTTGAAGTAAAAACAACCAAACCTAAACCAAAAGCCCGTAATCCCAAGACCGGTGAAATAATTTATGTGCCGGCTCGGAGAAAAACCCATTTCAAAGCAGGTAAATTATTAAAAGAAGTTCTAAAGCAGCCTTTGGAATCATAATTTGATCATAAAACACAGGGCTGGATTAAGGGCATCGACGAATTACAATTAATAAGAGTGATCCGTTGAGAAGTACTGCCCACAGCGTAACCACTCGAAATGCAGCTACGATATATCTAGGAAAATGGTTGGTGGTATTACCTGATTTTAATGGTATATTAAACGCAAATCCAGATATGATAGATTAATTACAGCTTTGACGAATACGATGCGGAAATAACGGATAATTGAGCGTATCAATACAATGGCAGTTGTTCGAGCTCTTTACACAGAGTCTACCCATCTCACGGTTCAAGCGTCCATTAATTTTCAGCCCTTTTATTTATTTCCTAATCAGATATGTGCAGTAAAATATCTGATTATTTTTTAATTTCTATCGTGACAAGGAAGCAATATATAGATCATGTATAAAAAGTTATCGCTGGCATTATTCAGTGGAGTTATTCTATCACTATCTTTCCCGCCGTTTAAACTGGGATTTCTGGCTTATTTCGGTTTGATTCCACTCTTCATTCTCCTGAATAATGAAAATTATAAAGGCGCAATGAAATGGGGTTATCTTACCGGACTCTTTTTTAATATGGGTACCTTATACTGGATTAACTGGGTAACTCTCCCCGGTACAATTGCAGCGATTCTCTATTTGCCTGTCTATTTTGTTATATTTGCAATTTTTTACACGTTTCTGCGACAACGACTCGGTTTAAATTATTTATTCTTCTGCATTCCATTCCTATGGACTGCAATCGAATACATCCGCTCGCTCGGCGTTTTGGGATTTCCCTGGACTTCTCTGGCTTATACTCAAACTTACTATCTTTCTCTTATTCAGTATGCCAGTTTCACGAGTGTTTACGGCGTGTCCTTCTGGATTGTATGCATTAACGTCGTTATCATGGCTATTTTTTATAATCACAATAAATTGAAACGAGCAGTTACTCTTTACATGTTCCTGATCGCATTATTCATTATACCCTGGATATATGGCAATTTGGTCCAACCAGATGCGGAGGAGGACGCGCGCGAAAAAGTGCGTGTAGCGCTCATCCAGGGAAATATCGATCCTTTTCTAAAAAACGACTCAGAATTTTGGGATGAACAATTCGCCATTTACGACAGCCTCACCCAGGCAGCAGTCAACCACGATCCTCAGCTTATCATTTGGCCCGAAACCGCGGTGCCGACCTATCTTCGATATGATCGGGACTACTTATCCAATGTCAGAAATCTGGTTGATTCCATCGATACACCGCTAGTGACCGGTGCCCATGACTATAAATATTATTCAGACAGTGAATACAGAACTTTCAATTCAGCATTTTTGCTCGAACCGGGAAAACATCTGATGGAAAGCTATGCCAAACTCCATCTTGTTCCTTTTGGCGAGAGAGTGCCATTCACCGAAGTTTTTCCGAAGTTCAAGGATTTTCTCGAAAGTCTCGAAATGGGTGAAGGCAATTTCTCTCCCGGAGAAGCCCTCAAAACATTTCATATGCCTATCGAAGATGAAATCAGCGGACGACAGCAGGAAATTCGAGTCCCGCTCATCATCTGTTTTGAATCTCTGTTTCCGGAATTGGTGCGGCGCTTCGTCATTCACGATGCCGCACAACTGCTTGTGATCATCACCAACGATGGCTGGTTCAGGCGCAGCTCTGCGCCGTATCACCACGCACAGGTGGCTGTTTTCCGGGCAATCGAAAACCGTATCGATATTGCCAGGTGCGCGAACACCGGCGTTTCTATGTTTATTGATGCGTTCGGCAGAGTATCACAACAGACACCACTTTTTAAAGCTCTTTACGTGGTCGGTGATGTCCAACTGAGAAATCAGCAGACTTTTTTCTCCAGACACGGCAATGTTTTTTCGATTGCCATTTCCATTCTGAATCTGATTCCGCTTTCAATTGCGCTATTCAGGCAAAATCAGGGGGTGATTTAGATGAATAAACACCCTGTCTTTTTTTTTCCTCTGATGTTCATTCTGTTCTGCTTGAATATTCAGTCAATCACTGCCCAAACGCATTATTTTGGAACTCTCAGTAATGTAAAACAACGCCCATTGGCAATGGGCGGCGCGTTTACATCTGTCGAAGACGACCTTGAAGCCGTCCTTTACAATCCCGGCTCATTTAATCTCTATGAAAATGAGAAGCAGCATCGATTAACAATATTTATTAATCCAATGTCATTGCTAATCGCTTCTCGACATTACTCTGAAAATTTTACGGAAAAGATCGAAAACACCAATGTGCTAAATGCTTCGGCGCTGCTCTTCAAATCAGTTATTTTTACGGCAAAGTTTTTTAATGCCGGCATTATTTTGGGGGAAGAATCACTGAACAATATCCGGCAAAACGAGCGTTCCTCATTTTTCAGCTTTAACGATCTTTGGAATAATTGTTCGCATACGATATTTTCCAACATTCAACTGGCACCGAAAGTATCCATGGGACTTAGCGGTACGGTATATTATGACAAAACCGGCAGCACCCGGATCAGCAAATATGGTTTCAGCTACGGAATCTTGATGAAACCGAATCCGCACATCAATGTCGGACTTTCTTACATTGATTTTCCCAAAGAACTGCCCAACTACCGAACGAACCTTGAGCGCATGTTCGATGAAACGATGAATATCGGGATTTCCTATCGACCGTTTCCGGGAACTACCCTTTCGGTGGATGTTCGTAATCTAACGGAAGAAAACAAAAACAATGTTCGGGAATTGCACGTGGGATTCGAGCAATCCTTTTTTGGAATCATATCGCTGCAAGGTGGATATTTTCAGGAAAATTATACCAAAAACAATTCATACTCCTGTGGAATCGGACTTTTCGATTCCAGACTTATACATAAAAGACAAAATGAGTTTGGACATCATAATTACTCGCTCCAATACTCCTTTGTTTATCAGGAAGAAGAAAAGGGCTTTAATCGCTGGCATTTCTTTTCGCTGCTGTTTCATTTATAGGGAACTTCAAACAAGCAAAAGAGTATATGAAATGTTGTTTTCACATAAGATGAATCCATTTTTCATGAAATACATATTACCATTCATTGTGCTGTCTTTGGGCGACTGCGGAACGAGGCTGGGAAAACAACCTCATGAGAAAATGGATAATTACCAAATATTCAACCGACTGGCGGAACAAGTCGTCCTGAGTACAATAGACAGCAGCGGAATTTCATGCAACAACACAAATGTTTACTTAAAAACCAGCGATTCCGAAGATTCAAATGGATGGTTCATTGAAAATTGGTACATTAGATTGCTTCAGGAAATGCAATGTGACTCAATTTCCACTCTTCCTGATGTGGGAAAAAATAAAAATCAGAATTCGATACAAGTAGATTTTAAGATTATTAATCTTAATGTAAATTACATAAGTCAGGATACCTTCTGGAAATCGAATCCTGTCCGGCGAGAAATCGAAGTAAAACTTTGGG
>WJJN01000064.1 GCA_014729735.1 Candidatus Zhuqueibacterota bacterium | reverse complement strand
GATTTGATGATTTCAGAGACAGGATAGCTAATTTGTAGAATTGTAGAATATTATTCAATGGATTGTAGAATATTCTACAATCTATGGAGTGCATTGACTGCGTCAATGCATAGCGGCGAAGCCGCTAATGAGCGACGTGCTTTTACCGCGAGAATTTAGAGATTCCGCACATCAGTCAGCCTTTTTGAACCTTTAGTGCGCTCTACTATTTGCGCCAAAAAGACGGCTGCAATGCGGCGAGGCACTCGCCGCACTCCATATAACCGCGAAGCCGCTAATGAGCGACGTGCTTTTACCGCGAGAATTTAGAGATTCCGCACATCAGTCAGCCTTTTTGCACCTTTAGTGCGCTCTACTATTTGCAGCCAAAAAGACGGCTGCAATGCGGCGAGGCACTCGCCGCACTCCATATAAAATAAACCGTAAAACAAATTCTTCTTGACATTCCTGATTTTTCTTGTAATTTATGAATGAAATGTAATCTTATTGGAGAATCAGGTGAAACAAGACAATAAATTTATAAAATTCCTGCAATACGAAGGTAAACTGTTTTTGATTACAATCTTTCTCATTCTGATTGCCGGCTGTGTCAGCTATCAATCATTCTTTAAAACACCCCCCACTGCTGAAATCCGCCGCGACTATCTGATCGATGATGTCGTTCGCACATCTCCCATCAAAGAGGAACGGCTGAAGAAATTATCTCCGGAAGAACTGGAGATCGTTTCGCTGCTCGGCTACAACGGCATGATCGCCGTCGAACGCTACCCCGCTGCCACGGTACGGCTGTACGACGAGTTGAAAGAATTCCAGCTTTTTTACGATGTGGTAGACGAATTCGGACCCCATCACACGGTGCCGGTGCTGTATTATTTCTACGAGGAAGGCAATCTTTCCATCCTTATCGAGAATAAGATTGGCGATTTTATTAATTCGGTGTTCGATGGAGAGGAGACAGAAGAGGATACTCTGACCGAACGCCAGAAGCGTCTGTTGATGATCCTCAACGAAATAGACTACCAGAAGCATAATTTCCTCGCGCGCTTTGCCTACACGACCGAAGGCGCGCATCGCAATTACGTTTCTACGACCACCAGCGCGATTGTCAATTTCTTCACCGGCGGGCTGTCCAATTTCAACGAAGCCGTGGTGACCCGCGGAATCACAAAAGTCACTTCCGAGGAGCTGGTTGACGCCGGGATCGACATTCTCGTGCTGATCCCTTTTGCTGCATTCTTTTCCAAATCATCGAAAGCCGCTGCAGGTACGCTTAAAGGCGGCAGGATCGTGGGGCTCTCGGAAAAAGCGGGCGCCAGAACTGCCGTCAGATCGGGACGATTTGCCCGGTTTGCCGCCGCATCGCGCAGCATGTTGCGGGCGATTCCCGTGCGCACATTGTTCCGGTTTAAGTACGTCAAATGGTACGTGCTGGGACTGGCGATCATGAAGCCGCAACTGATCAATCACGCCGCATCCTTTGTGGCGCAGGCGGTATCCATTCCGCCAATTGCCATGAAAACCGGATTCTGGTTTCTGATATTCTTTCCATTATTAAATGTATTGGTGCCGCTGTTTCTGTTAATTCGGTATACGATTCGAAAAATAATCAATACTCGAAGACCTGCGTTTTCGGAATAGCAGCATAAATTGCATTATTTTGCGGGACATTAAGAAGACGTATTTAGTGCTAAAAAATAAACCCTCTCAAAGATGTCAATTCATGAAAATTACAGGTCCGCCAACCTGAGCAGTGTGAAACACTGCAAAATCCTTGAGAGGGTGTTTTTTTCAAATAAAAATTTAATTATAAACTACAAAAATTAATTTAATAACTTTTTTCCTTAAAGTCAAGAATTAATTTTCCCCGATCAATAGAAATATTCTGCACCTGGCTCACATATTGATCCAGATTATACTTTTTAAGCGCATTGTTAATTTCGATATTCATCTGCTCATCGACGTTTTTTAAAACAGTGTTGTTGTTTAATGTGAAATTATTAAATGTAAAATTGCTGGTGTTGAATATTAAATCATTATTCACGATTTTCGGAACGCCTTTGAGACGCAAATTCATGAAACGGCTGCCGAGCTTGAATGACAATTTGATGTCCATTTGTTCTTCGGGCAGCGAAATATCCACTGCTGCAATATCCAGCGAGTCGGTTTCCTCGATTCCCAGATCGAGCATGGTTTTACTGTCCGAAAGTTTCAGATTCACCAGATGCGTCAGCTCGCTTTCGTTGAGAACAATGCTGTTCCGCTCGGCAGTTGGGCTTTCGGTGGCACGCAGTTTTTGATTCAATTCTGTTACTTCTGAACTCGAAAGCTCTTTCGTGGTCGTATACGCGGGTTCGTCCTGTAACAGGCGGTTTTTATAAAACCAGTAAGCACCACCGATGATGAACACGATTAGTAAAATAAGTATCAAAGCAGAGATGCCGAAACATCCGAGGCATCCTTTGAGCAAGCATGAATCCTCTTTTTTTCTCGCCTGCATTCCGGGCTCCTTCTTTTATTTTTAGATTAAATTAAAGGATTTACTTCATCAAAATCATTTTGCGAACCTGAATAAAAGGTCCGGCTTCAATCTTGTAAAAATAGATGCCGCTTGCCAGATGACTGGCATCATACGAAATGAGGTGATAACCTTCCTCCTTTTGTTGGTCCAGCACTGTCGCAATTTTTTGACCGTGGACGTTGTAAATTGCAATATTCACATGACCGGGCTGTGGCAATCCGAAGCGGATATTTGTCACAGGATTAAAGGGATTCGGGTAATTCTGATCCAGCGAATATTGCACCGGTATATCAAGCTGCGTTTCGGCAACATCCACATAATACTGGATCACAAGCAATAATGTATCCCGACTTGCGGTTTCCAGAGCGCCGTCCGTTGCGAAGACCGTCCAGTTATATTCCCTGCCGTAAATAAAAAACCGGGAGCCGTCGAAAAAGAGGGTTGAATCGCGGACGCCGGAAATGAGCGTGTCTTGCAGGCTGTTGAAAATCCGCAGCGAATAGGACAAGTCACTGTTATCCACATCGATGGAGCGATGCCAGTTGAATTCAACCCGGTCGAGAATGGACTTCAGTGTGTCCTGTGATACAGGACCGATTAACGCAAATGGTTCCGGAGCGTCATTTACATTGACCACTGCGATCATGAACGAATCGGCTGCGGTGAACACGCCGTCATCAGCCGAAATGTTTACCAGCACTTCACCATAGAAATCCCGCGCCGGAGTAACAAACAACGAATCATCCGTCAACGTAAATTGCAGCACACTATCTGCATTTACATTAAAAACGAGCTGCTGTCTATCCGGATCTCTGAAAAATTTATATAGATTCTCGATAATGAGATTCGCTCCGCTATCTTCAAAAATTGTTGTATCGGGAAGTTCAGCCACCAGGAACGGGGCATCATTAACCGGTTCTACAGTCACCTGAATCGTGTCCGATGCCGTCGCATTCGATGTATCGCTCACGGCAAAAGCCACTTCGAAGATCCCGGCTGAATCGGTGCTGGAAGTGAATATCGCTACATTGGTCAGTGAATCGATGTCAACGGTTAAATCTGTGATATCGATCCACACCTCGTCTGTAATCCGCAGCGTTTGCGCCGTGATAACACGCGCGCTGAAATGCAGTTGGCTGCTATCATTATCAATGTCCGTTGCGTACGGATTTAACGGCAGTACGAAGCTGCTGTCTTCGCTGAAGCTGACATCCGGAATATTGGCAAGCAGCGGAGGATCGTTTACCGGGTTAATTGTGACTGTAAACGTATCCGCAATGAAGTGAATACTATCGCTGGCAGTAAGCCGGATTTG
>WJJN01000505.1 GCA_014729735.1 Candidatus Zhuqueibacterota bacterium | reverse complement strand
CAGACGTGAAAAGCCATTCACTGCGCAAAGGAATAATTGTCAATTTCCTGAATCCGAGTCCGTATTTGTTCTGGTTCTCCGTGGGTGCGCCCACAATTGTTCGCGCAGCAGACGTCGGAAACCTTGCGATTGCTCTGTTCATTGTAGCAATGTATCTCTGTCTGGTGGGATCAAAAATAATTATTGCAATCCTGGTCGGGAAATCCAAATCCGTACTAAAAAGCAGATATTACATCTGGCTGATCCGTGGATTGGGATTGGCGCTATTTGTATTTGCGTTCATATTTTTTAAGAGCGGGATTCAGTTGTTGATGAAATGATAGATCAATCACATAGTCAAATCATTTAAACGATGGAGCTGTATCATTAGTCTGATTTTTTTGTAAAACGTCATTCCGGGCTTGTCCCGGAATCTCCTTTTTAGTTAGAACGATACCTCAAAAAATTGTCATTCTGAGGATCCCGCTTGGCGGGAGACGAAGAATCTCATACCACTAAGCATTTGTCTTTACTAAATTTCGTGGTATGATCCGCCAAAAGGAAGGCGGATTCATGCGCCAAAAAGACGGCGCATTCAGAATGACATTATCGCCGTTTTCGTTCATACACTATTTATTAAAAAGTCAGGGATTCCTGCATTCGCAGGAATGACACCAAAAAATGACTTTTGATACAGTCCCTTTCATTTTGGAAGTGGAACCGCTTCAGCAGTTTTAGATTCGCCGTGTGCCGTTAAAAATAGTAAACCGCTGAAGTGGTTCAGATCGAGAAGGTGTTCGTGAAGCTTGTTCAACGATCAAGAAAAATCAATTTAAAACGATCCGAATTTTAAACGGACTTCGAAGGTAGTGCCGCTGAGATCGGAATCGCCGATTCCAGCCATATCAACACCGCTAATCCAGCGATAGTTGCCGCCGACAGTTATCCTGACGTGTTTATGCAGATTCAACACCGCACTGACACCGGGCTCAAGCACAAAAAATGAATCGTTGTTGTAGTCATCTGTTCCCTCGTAATCCTTATCACGGAATGAGACGCCACCGGCGCCGATCATGGAATTTACTGTAAAATGGATCAATCTCTTTGGGGCAATGATGTATTCCAAAAACAGCCCGCCATAACCAAAATTTAAATATAAATCTTCCGGGGAGTCGATCCCTTGGATGAGAATATCATTTGTTAATCCATATCCGCCACCGCCTAAAACGAACTGATGATTAATAATCCAGCCGCCCTGTCCGCCAACGAAGACACCGTTCTCGCCGTTTATTTGCCCGATTTTCACAGCCGGTCCACCATAGCCACCGCTCTTGATATCTCCGCTGATGAGCGTTTCTGTATCGTCCTGTCCGTGTGCGGAAAATGCAATTGTGAATGTCATTAATACAAGTAGTAAATTTTTCATATAGCGACCTCCTGTTTTATCAGTTATAATGAATATTAAAATGTCTTTGTAGATAAACGAATCAGAAATAATATTGTTTCGAGGGTTTTTTCAAGTAAAATAAAACGAATCCTTTTCAAAAAATTTACCGTATATGGGCTTACGACTGAAAAAAAGCTGCTGTTTCCAGATCTTCCTGGAAATATTTGTAATCCGGTTTTCGTCCAACAAATTTGAACCTCGCAGTCTTGAATCAAAAAATCACGTGCGCGAAAAATTTATATGAAAGGAGTGGAGCTATGAAGAATTTCATCATTCCATACGCATTTCTTTTGCTATCCTACTTTTCAGCGCGTAGTGAATCCAATATCGAAACGACCCAATTGGCGAAGAATCTTTACAAAATACGGGTGTATTCGGTCAATATCGTGGCGCTGGTTGATTCCGGTGGGGTAGTGCTTTCTGACGCCGCGTTCGATGATGCCGGTGATCTGATCGAGGCGGAGCTGGAAAAGCTGGGATACCAGCACATCAGTTGTATCATTAATACGCACTGGCATCACGATCACTGCGGCGGGAACAAAATCTGGGGCGAGCAGGCGAAAATAATCGCTCACGAGAATGTTGTCGAAATGCTTAGCACTCACAGGATTTCGGAATATTGGCAGGAGGAGTATCAGCCATTCCCGGAACATGCTCTACCGGATGTTACCTTCTCAAATTTTCTGACTTTGGATTTTAATAATGAACAAATCGAGCTGTTGCATTTGCCTAACGGACACACGGATTGTGACATTATCGTATATTTCAAAAATGCCAATGTACTGCATGCCGGCGATCTGTTGTTCTCGGAAAGCTTTCCGGCGGTGGATTTTGAAAACGGCGGAAATGTGGAGCAATTTGCCTGGAATTTGCAAACCATCATTGAAATGACGCCGCCTGACGTGAAGATCATCGCCGGGCATGGTCCTGATTTTACCCGGGAACAACTCATCGAATACCGGGATATGATGATCAGTACGATTGAATGCATTCGCAGAGAGATCGAGAATGGCAAGAGTGTCGATGAAATGAAAAAGGCAGACATTCTCAAAAATTGGGCAAAATGGGAAAAGGGAAAATTTACTCGCGAATATTGGATCGAAATGATCTGTAACTGTATGAAATGTTATGAACGTTAACAAATAGTGTTCGCTGAACTCTGGCTTCATTGTGGCGTTGAAATATTGAAAGATATAACATAGACGATCACGATATGAAATTTTCAGGTAAATTGATTTTTTGTTTAATATTGATAAACGCGCTGTTTGCAAGCTGCTCCGCGCAGCGTTACGTTCAACGTGAAAGATATGCGGAAATCATCGAACATGAGATTGTACGGGAATTGAATCTTGCGCGACAGAATCCTCCACGATATGCGGCATTTCTACAAGAATTGCGTCCATATTACGTCGGCAGATATATCAAGCGCCCGGGGGAGCCGGTGATTATTACTCACGAAGGCGTGGCAGCGCTGGAAGAGGCAATCCGGTACTTGAAGAAAGCAAAACCGGTCGGCAGATTGAAATATTCCGCCGGACTGTCCCGT
>WJJN01000504.1 GCA_014729735.1 Candidatus Zhuqueibacterota bacterium | reverse complement strand
TGATCGAGCTGCAGAAAGACCGGAAGATGCTGAAAGAAGAAGTGGACGAAGAAGATATTTCCGAAATCGTTTCGCGATGGACCGGCATTCCGGTATCGCAAATGCTGGAATCGGAGCGCGAGAAGCTGATCAAAATGGAAGAGCGCATTCATCAGCGGCTGGTAGATCAGAATGAGGCTGTTAGCGCTGTGGCGGATGCAATTCGCAGAGCACGGGCGGGATTGCAGGATCAGGAGCGTCCCATCGGGTCGTTCATTTTTCTGGGATCGACTGGCGTCGGGAAAACCGAGCTGGCGCGTTCGCTGGCAGAATTCCTGTTCGATGATGAAAAAGCAATGGTGCGGATCGATATGTCGGAATATATGGAACGGCATTCGGTGTCGCGGCTCGTCGGCGCGCCTCCGGGGTACGTGGGTTACGAAGAGGGTGGTCAACTGACAGAAGCAGTCCGGCGCAGACCTTATTCCGTGGTGCTGCTCGATGAAATAGAAAAAGCGCATCCTGAGGTGTTCAATATTCTGCTGCAAATTCTGGACGACGGTCGTCTGACGGATAACAAGGGACGCACGGTGAATTTTACGAATACGATTATCATCATGACTTCAAATCTCGGTGCGAATCTGATTATGGAAAAGACAAAAGATATCACCGATGAAAATCGGGAACAGGTGCACGAAGAAATCAAGCGGGAAATGGAAAAGGTGCTGAAACAATCGCTGCGACCGGAATTTCTGAACCGTGTCGACGAAGTGATTGTATTCCATGCCCTGACGCGGGAAAATATCAAACAGATCGTACAATTGCAGTTCAGGAATATCAAGAAAATGATGCGTGATAAAGGGATCGAAATCGAGCTGAGTCCTGATGCTGCGGATTACCTTGCGCAGATAGGCTATGACCCGGTGTTCGGAGCCCGACCGTTGAAGAGAATGATCCAGAAAATGGTGACCAATCCGCTGGCGGTCAAGTTGCTGAACAACGAAATTCAAAAGGGAAACCGAATTGAAGTACTTTTTAATAAAAATTCTCTTGATTTTAAACGAAAAAGTTCTTAACTTTCTCAATAATTTAACTTAAAGTGGAGGTAGGAGACATGTTAAAACATTTGGCTTCTTTTGTGGTTGTGATTCTTCTGATCATCATGGTCGTCGGGTGTGGGGAGAGAAAGACCAAAGAAGAGTTGATGACAATGGCAGAGCAATATGAGGCAGAGGAGAACTTCTTAACTGCAATCAAAACCTATCAACGAGTGCTGAAAAAATATCCGGATGCAGAGGAAGCTGTTCAAGCAAAATACAAAATTGCCTTAATATATTCGAATAATCTGAATGATTTTGAAAAATCCGTAGAAACGCACAAAGATTTAATTGACAAATATCCGGAGAGCAAATATGCCGCTCAGTCGTTGTTTATGATTGGATTTATTAACGCCAATAATTTGCAAGATCTGGAAACTGCAAAGCAATATTATGAAGAGTTCCTGGAAAAATATCCTGATAACGAGTTAGCAAGCTCTGTAAAGTGGGAGCTGGATAATCTCGGCAAGGATATAAATGATATCGATTTCTTAAATCAGCCGGGAACCGCGGAAGAGAGAAATGTTGGCAATTAATCAAGACTTCTGAGTTACAATGAGTTATTGAGCCGATGTGTTTTATTTAGATGATTAGACACTTCGGCTTTTTCTTGATTTGTTTGAAGTCGGTCTTCACATCACTGCAATTTTTGTATGAAAAACCTCGAAGCAACTCGCATTTCATAGTAAATTTTTCGGAGTTGTCAGGTGGAAACATGCGTCGGCAACGCCGGAACTTTAAAATATGGTCTACGTTTCAGAATAAAGAATTTTTGAGGGAAAAATGAAAATTAAAATTTCTGTCTTTCTCATTGCGGGGATACTTTCTTTTTCTCTGTTGAATGCGCAAGCACCGGCGCCCGATTCAGGCTCGTCGGCGCAGCCGGATACGATTTCATCAGGTATTAAGATGAGAGCAAGCGTTTCATCGAAGGAAGTGCCGTTGAACCGACCGCTGATTTTCACAATTCAGGTGGAATGGTTCGGCGAATTGAGCCGGTATGAGATCAGCGAGGTGGAGGATCCGGTCGTACGGAATTTCACGATCCAATCAAATTCCAGCTCGGATCGCCGGGAAATGGTGGACGGCGAATTGAAAGCGATCAAGACCTTCGAATTCGAAATGATGCCATTGGAGCTGGGAATGGGCTACATCGAAGGCGTGATCGTCAAATACATCGATACGGTTACAGGCGAGGGCAAGCATCTGGTAACGAACCGGCTGGAGGTGAAAGTGATCGAGCCGGTAGCGGAACCGGGTTCGAGAAAAGGGTTGATCAAATGGGTGGTGCTATTCATAATACTGGTGATTTTGGGTGTTGCAATCTTTTGGGGGCGAAAGAAGCAAATCGAAAAAAGACGGCGACAGGAAGAAGAAGCTGCTGCGATGGCGCCAATCGAAATCGATTATTTGAAGCAGTTGAAAGCGTCGGTCCCGCTGGATAATCCTGATCTGCATCTAAAAGATGCGTATTCTCAATTGTCCCATCTGGTGAAGAAATATCTTACTGAAAAATATGAACTTCCGGCGACCACGGCAACGACAGAAGAAATTATCTCCGGTTTAAAACAAAATGACGTGCCTGAAAGTCTAATAAATAATACGGAAGAAATATTGAACAAATCTGATGTAGTCAAATTTTCCGGTGGCGAAGGCGAGCGTGCCGAATTGGAGCGGCTGTACACGCTGTTCGAAGACATGCTGGACCGGAATTTGAAAGAATCGAAAACCGCACTCTACAAAGAGTCCTGATATAATTTCTAAAAGTGAACTCAAAATCTGTTTCTGATGATTAATGATGGAGGACATCGATGAACGTCGATATTCAAGCGATCAATGAAAAAATTAAAAAGGAAAGCGTATTTGTTGACAAAATCATGAACGAGGTCGGGAAAGTGATCGTCGGTCAAAAGTATATGATCGAGCGGCTGCTGATCGGATTGTTGACAAACGGTCACATTCATCTCGAAGGCGTGCCCGGTCTTGCCAAAACCATGGCTGTGCGGACACTTTCGGCGGCAATTCAGACGAAATTCCAACGTATTCAGTTTACCCCGGATCTGCTGCCGGCTGATTTGATCGGTACATTGATTTACGATCAGAGCACCGGAAAATTCATGACCAAGCAGGGACCCATATTTTCAAATCTGATCCTGGCGGACGAGATCAACCGATCGCCTGCAAAAGTGCAATCGGCGCTGCTGGAGGCGATGCAGGAGCGGCAGGTGACTATTGGCGATGAGACATTCTTGCTGGATGATCCGTTCCTGGTTCTTGCGACGCAAAATCCCATCGAGCAGGAAGGAACCTATCCCCTGCCCGAAGCACAGATCGACCGCTTCATGCTGAAGCTGCAGATCGGCTATCCCAATAAAGAAGAAGAGCTGGAAATCATGCGCCGGATGACGCAGAAAACAATTCCGGTAGTGATGCCGGTGGTAAAACCACAGGAGATCATCAGCGCCCGTTCCGTTGTGCAGGAAGTCTACATGGACGAGAAAATCGAGCGCTATATCATCGATATCGTGTTCGCGACGCGAAATCCCAGAGATTACGGACTGGACGAGCTGGAGCCGCTGATCCAGTACGGCGCATCCCCGCGGGCGTCGATCAATCTGGTGCTGGCGGCAAAAGCGCACGCGTTCCTGCGGCACCGTGGCTATGTGACGCCGGAAGACGTTCGTTCCATCGGACCGGACGTGCTGCGGCACCGGGTGATCATCACTTATGAAGCAGAGGCGGAAGAGAAAACAGCGGAAGATATTGTGCGGCAGGTGCTGAATAAGATCGAGGTACCGTGATGATATCTAAAGAAATCTTAAAAAAAGTCAAAAGAATTGAAATCACAACCCGCGGGCTGGTGAACGATGTTTTCTCCGGAGAATATCATTCGGTATTCAAAGGTCGCGGGATGGAATTTTCCGAGGTGCGCGAATATCAGATCGGCGATGATATCCGCACCATCGACTGGAATGTGACTGCCCGGATGGGGCATCCGTACGTGAAGGTGTTCGAGGAAGAGCGCGAGCTGACGGTGATGCTGCTGGTAGATGTGAGCTCATCGGGAAATTTCGGTACGTATGAACAGATGAAGGGCGAGATCGCGATCGAGATTTGTGCGCTGCTCGCATTTTCGGCGATCAAAAATAATGATAAAGTGGGGTTGATAATTTTTACGGACCGGATCGAGAAATTCGTGCCGCCGAAAAAGGGCAAAACCCACGTGCTGCGAGTACTGCGCGAGCTTTTGGCGCATAAGCCGGAGGGAACGAAAACGAATATTCAGGAGGCGCTGGAATATCTCACCCGTGTGACGACCCGTCGCAGCGTCGTGTTTCTGGTCTCGGATTTTATGGACGAGGGTTATGAAAAGGCGCTGCAGATCGCTAATAAAAAGCACGATATCGTGGCGATCACGGTGACCGATCCGCGGGAGCTGAGTCTGCCGGATGTGGGATTCATCGAGCTGGAAGATGCCGAAACCGGCGAGATCGTGCTGGTGGATACGGGACACACGGAGACGCGCACCACGTACAGCACTGTGACTTCGGAGCGGATTCGCGAGCGCACCCGGCTGTTTCAATCGCTGAATACGGATCACATTGATATAAAAACCAACGAATCCTATGTGGAGCCGTTGATTCGTTTTTTTCGCATGAGAGCGAAACGTTTATGATTTTAACGGGAGGAGAAAAATGAGGGCATTATACCCAAAACTGCTGTTATTAGTTTTACTGGTGGCGCTAATCGCCGGTTGTTCCGAACAAAAAACTGAGCCGGTTATCGATAAAAGCAAAGCCAGAGATTTTGCAAATGTACTCTATAATCGCCAGTTATTTCAGCAATCGATTCAGCAGTACGAGCATTATATAAATAGTTATAATCTGGATGAAAGCGAGCAGGCGAATATCAATTACGTGATCGGGGATATTTATTTCGAGAGAATGCATGATTATGAAAATGCGCTCGCATATTATCTGAAGATCAAATATCTGTTCCCGGAAAGCAAGCTGGTGACAGAGGCGAACAAAAAGATCGTTGCTTGCCTGGAGCGGCTGCAACGTTCGGAAGATGCGATTCAGGCGCTGGAAGAAACCACCAGCCTGGAGCCGGAAAAGATCCGCAAGAAGCGCCCCGGCGCGGTGGTGGCGCGGATCGGCAATCGGGAGATCACGCAGGGCGACATCGATTTCGAATTGAGCCAGTTGCCGCCGTACCTGCGCAGTCAATTCAATACAAAAGAAAAGAAATTGCAGTTCCTGCAGCAGTATCTGCTGACAGAAATTTTATATGATAAAGCGAAACGTGAAGAACTGGATAAACAGGCGGAAATCATCGAAGCGGCATTTCAGGCGAAGCGGGAGATCATGGTGCAGCATCTGTTGAAAAAAGAGATCGAAAACCGCGTGAAAATCGAGCCGTCTGATGTTGAATTGTATTATAATGCCAATAAAGAAAAATACGCGGAAAAGGATGAGGAAGGCAACATCAAGCGCCAGAAATCTTTCGAAGAAGTGAAACAGCAGGTGGCTCAGGACCTGGCAATGGAGCGCCAGCAGGAAGCGCTGGAACAGATGACGATGCAGTTGATGCGCGCAGAAGGCGCTGAAATTTATGAGGATAAAGTAGAGTAGGCAGATTTATGATGAGGAGAATAACGGGAATTGCAACAATAGTTTTGCTCCTGTTATGCATTCAGGCAGGATTATCACAACAAGGCAGTATTTCTGTAGAATCAAAAGTCGACCGGGCAAAGATCACAATCGGCGACAGAATCCAATATTCGATTATCATCACCAAAGATGAGAATATCGAAGTGGAATTCCCGGAGTTCGGCGCGAATCTGGGGAGTTTCGAAATACTGGATTATAACGATCCCGAACCGGTCAGGCAGGACGGCAAGGTCGTTCTGACGAAGGAATACACGATTTCCACGTTCGTGACCGGCGAGTTCGAAATCCCGCCGGCGACGATCCGGTTTGGAGCGACGGATGATACGACCTGGCAGGAGCTTTCCACGGAATCGATCAAAATTGTGGTGGAGAGCCTGCAGCCGAGCGAGGAAGGCGATATCCGCGAAATCAAAGCGCCGCTGGAATTAGAGCGGGATTACAGGAAAATGATCCGCATCGGTGCGGTGGCGCTGATACTGATTTTGATCGCCCTGCTGACCTTTTATTTCATCAAACGAAGAAGAGAAGGAAAGAGCCTGATCCCGGTGCGTCAGAAGCCGCCACGTCCGCCGCATGAGATTGCGCTGGAAGAGCTGGACAGGCTGACCAAATCCGATCTGATCGAAAAGGGTGAGATCAAGTTGTTTTATATCGAGCTGTCGGAAATTATTCGAAAGTATATTGAGGGAAGATTTTATATCGTTGCAATCGAAATGACGACGTACGATTTATTGAACAATATGGAAGAAGCGAACATCGATCGCGAAGTGATCGATATGGTTGCGGAATTTCTGCATCAGTGTGATTTTGTGAAATTTGCCAAATACATTCCGTCGGACGAAGAAAATCAGAAGGCGGTACAGTTGGCTTATGATATCGTAAATACGACGAAAATTGTGGTTCAGGAAGATGAATCTGCCGAAGATGAAAAGGATGCAGGCGCAAAAGAAACAGAAGCGAGCGATGATGAAATGGAAGCGGTAACCGGGGAACCTGCGGAAAAGGAGGTGGAATAATGTTTAGATTTGCCAATCCTGAATTGCTGGGATTATTGATCATTATTCCGCTGATGATCTT
>WJJN01000503.1 GCA_014729735.1 Candidatus Zhuqueibacterota bacterium | reverse complement strand
GGCACGATCGAATATACCTTCATGGCGCCGATTTACCGGATGACCTATTTGATCGGTCAATGTTTCTTTGCCGTGATGTACGCTATCCTGCGATCATTTCTGATATTGATACTGGTCGCGGTGTTTTTCAATATCGATTTTTCCAACGCCAATGTGTCCGCGACTATTGTGCTGGTATTCATTTCCAGCTTCTCATTCCTGGGAATGGGTTTGATCGCGGCGGTCCTGCCGCTGCTGTCCCCGGAAAAGGGAGCGCAGGCAACGCACATCTTTCAGGCGCTGGTGTTGCTTGTTTCCGGTGTGTACTATGAAGTGACGGTGCTTCCGGCATGGATTCGTCCGCTGTCCTATATTTCGCCCGGGACCTACACCCTGCGTTCGATCCGCCGGGCGCTGCTGGAAAATGCATCGCTGGCAGATGTGCGGCAGGATATTTTCATCCTGATTTTCATCGGTATTATTTTGATACCGCTGGGATTGTGGATATTCAGCATGGCGGAGAAGCATGCGAAAAGAACCGGCAAGCTGAAGCGAAACGGGTAATCCGGGATTCCCCCTTTGAAGGGGGGAAAGGGGGGATGTTACTAAATTTTATCTACTTACATCCCCCTAAAGCCCCCTTCAAAGGGGGATTTTTATAACTGAAACCACCCCCGAATTTTCTCCTGTAATCCATCCCCTTCATTTTTATGAATATATTCATTCAGTCGGGATGAATACGAGTAATCTTTTTCCCAGATATTGATGTTTTTCACGATCTGTCGAAGCGCGTCGATGATGTAATGCAGCTCGTCATTGGTGAGTGTGGGATGCAGCGACAGCCGCACCCAGCCGGGTTTTGCGGACAGATCGCCGTGATCGATCTGATCGGTGATTTTTTTCGAATGCTGCTGATCGATATGCAACAGGAAATGACCATACGTTCCGGCGCAGGAACAGCCGCCTCGTACCTGGATACCGAAACGGTCGTTCAGCATTTTCACGATCAGATTGTAATGGATATTATCCACATAGAATGAAATAATCCCAAGTCGGTCATCGATATGTCCGGCGAGAAGATTTAATCCTGGTATTTTTTTCAATTCGCGAAATGCGATGACGAGCAATTCCTCTTCCCGCAGAAGCATTTTTTCGGTGCCCATATTATTTTTTAATTGAATACAGAGCGCCGTGCGAACTGCCTGCAAAAAGCCTGGCGTGCCGCCGTCTTCCCTGGCTTCGATATTATCGACGTATTTGAATTTGCCCCAGGGATTAGTCCAGTCCACTGTTCCGCCGCCGGGTTGATCCGGCGAATGGCGGTGATATAAATTTGAATTGAAGATCAGGACGCCGGAGCTGCCGGGTCCACCCAGAAATTTATGGGGTGAAAAGAAAATAGCATCCAGACTCTCCAGTGGATCGTAGGGATGCATGTCAATATCGATGTAGGGAGCGGATGCGGCGAAATCCACGAAACAGACGCCGCCGAATTCATGCATCAGCGCGGCTAACTGGTGATAGGGCGTACAGATGCCCGTCACATTGGAGCACGCAGTGAAACTTCCGATCTTGACCTTGCGGTCCTTGTATTTTCGCAGCTCCCGGTACAGGCTGTCGGGAGTGACGAGCCCCTGTTCGTCCGGCTCCAGTACCACCACTTCGGCGATGGTTTCCAACCACGGCGTGTGGTTCGAATGATGTTCCATGTGAGTGACAAACACCACCGGGCGTTCCGTATCAGCGAGCTGCAATCTGCCCGCTAGCTGCTCCGGCACACGGAAGCCGAGAATGCGCTGGAATTTATTGATCACCGCGGTCATTCCGAAACCTGCAGTGATGATAATGTCATCGGGTCCGGCATTCACATGCTTCTTAATTAAATCGTGGGCGAGATGATAGGCGCGCGTCATCGAAGTACCGGTGACGCTTGTTTCCGTGTGCGTATTGCCGACAAACGGACCGAATTCGGAGCTGATTTTTCTCTCGATCGGCGCATATAATCTACCGCTGGCAACCCAATCGGCGTAAATGATCTGTTTCTCGCCATAAGGAGAAGTGAATTTTTGATCGATCCCGATGATGTTTTTTCGATAGGGGCTAAATTGATTTTCTAATTGACTCATATTTTTAAATCCATAATCTACTCATCGAATAAATATACTCAATTAAGTAACTAAAGTAAATCATTTTTTTAGTATGAATGAGATTTAACAAAAAGGCATGGTATGAAAGGATGAAGGGAGTTTCATGGTACTTCCCCTTGCGAAGGTTCTCTTTTTGCCTTCGCAAGGGTTTGAGCGGTCGCTATAAATATTTTACAAACCGATTATTACGATCCACCAAAATAATTTTCGGCTCAATTAGTTTGTCGGTCAACTCGAATCCCATGATGATAATCTCTTCGCCGGCTCTGATCAAATGCGCTGCCGCGCCGTTCATGCAAATTTCCCCTGAGCCTCGCGCGCCTTCAATGATGTACGTCTCCAAACGTGCTCCGGACGTATTGCTGACAACCAGCACCTTCTCGCCGGGCATCAAATCGACCAGCTCCATCAAATCGGGATCAATGGTGATGCTTCCGACATATTCCAGATCAGCTTCGGTGACATAAGCTTTGTGTATTTTTGAACGCAGTAACCAGCGCATGGTAGATCAATCCTCTGCATGTTTTGTATTTACAATCATATTATCGATCAGCCGGACATCATCAAAATAAACGGCAAGAGACAACAGCGCCTGACCAGTGAGCGCATCCAGCTCTTGCAGCGTGTCGGAATTTGAAACGCTCACATAATCGATGCGCGCCCTGTCCGC
>WJJN01000502.1 GCA_014729735.1 Candidatus Zhuqueibacterota bacterium | reverse complement strand
TGAAGGGGGATTTAGGGGGATGTTATCATAAGTAATTGAAATTACATAACATCCCCCCTGTCCCCCCTTCAAAGGGGGGAACTCAAGAATTCAAATAAATACTAAATTTGAAAATTGCTGAGTTAAGGGGATAACCGTAATAAAGACTATTAAATTTCATAAAAGACACAATTTTAAATCCCTTTGAAATAAATTTACATATTTTAATAACTCGCTTGCTTTACGGTCAAAAAATTCTTATCTTTTATAGAATTAATTTCATTCGTTTTGTTAATTTAACAGAGGGTAATCGAATGAGTGATAAATTTTTATTTGGTATCTCGCCCGAAATTCTCCTCATCATCTTGTTCGCGTTTTTAATTATCATGATTCTATTAGCCCGCCGCGGCTCCAAAGGAATTGCGGCAATGGCTGCCTCGATACCATTATTCTGGTTGCTTTCCAAAAAATTTGGTCATCAGGATAAAGGGCTCGAGGAAATACGCCGGGAATATGAAGCCCGGCTGGAGGAACTACGAAATGAATTTGATTTGAAACTGGAAACGATAAAAAAAGATCTGAAAATCGAACTGACGAAAAATCAATTGAAAGCGGAAAAAGTTACTGAGGAGATTGCTGAAGTGAATCTTGAAACTAAAAAAGTACTGGAAAATGCGACTCCGGACGAATTGGAGGAATTAGCCCGCGGTCTTCTATCTGTTTCTAAAAAGAAATAAGACCATCTTTACAATATTTTCAGATGTCGCTTCATACGCATTTTTTAAAAGGAGGCTAAATGAAGACAATATCATTTTTAACCATAATTTTTCTCGTTTTTCTTGTTTTGCCCTTAGCTGCGCAAGATACTACTTCCACAGTGTCTTCCATTCAGGAAATCATTATGAAACAACAGGGGCAATATGATAGCTTAACCATCGCATTACAACAATCGGTAAAATCCCTCAATGATACTCTCAGCCGATTCAAAGAAACGTTCGAATTTCCCATTTCTGTATTGAATGCGGATTCCATTGACCGACTCACTGCTCCCGAGGACATCGAACTAACGCCGCCGCACGATGTAAACGATATTCTACTTATTGCAGATCGGCTAAAAATGCGCAATAACAGCATCAATCAAATCGTGAGAATTATTTCCGATGAAAAGAATTATCTGGGAAGCTCGATCAGATCATACAAAGCTCTGAAGGAATTACGGAACGACGAATTAGAGGCTGCAGATAATCGCAATAAAGAAACTGAAATCTGGGGCAGAAAGAAATTTTTCCGCGGGATACTGATTGGCTTCGTTTTTGGTGGGCTCGTGGGGATTATTGCAGAATAAATCTAACCGGTAAAAAAGGAGAATCAAAATGTTTCCATACATGGACTTCATTTTTGGCAAATTGGGCAGCGGAGTTTTCCTGATTTATCTCATTGTTTGCATTTATTACATAAAAAGTGGAGATGTTTCGATCGCCGCCCTGTGGCTGCGTTTAAGCGAAGCATACATTACATATAACGCGGCATCCTATTTAATCGCTGCTGAAAAAGCCCGCAGCCTGCCGGAAGTTGAAAACAGACCGCTGAATTTTTTCCACTGGCTGATGAATAATTTCTTCTCAAGGAAAGTATTCGTGTTGGTACTTGCAATGTATCTGATGAGCATTCACATGATTGAAATTCAGCATCTGTTCGAGATCGGCATTTTCATGCTCGGCGGCAGAATGGTGGAAAAATTCAGTCGCAACGTGCAGCATGAAATGAAAGCAGAAAAGCAGGTCGTCCGGCAAAAAGTGACCTATCGTACTAATGAAGAGGAGGGCGACGCATGAGCAGAACAAAAGTAGCCATCGCGGCAGGACATTATCCGCAGCGACCTGGCGCCACCGCAACGCTCGAAGGGGGATTTATTTATGTTGAACATGAATTGGCAACGCAGGTCACGGCACGGCTAAAGTCCATTCTCTCCGGGCGGGAAGACATCGAAGTGCAGGAGGTTTGGGGCACGTTACAGCAAAAAGTGGAAACCATAAATCGCTGGGCAGCAGACCTGGCACTGGAAGTGCATTTTAACGATGCACCAAACCCGGCGGCTGTCGGTACGGAAACCCTGTACTATGCGGGATCGACACAAGGCAAAAAATTCGCAATTCGTATTCAGGAGCAATTAGTAGAAAATTTGGGCACGGAAAACCGGGGTGCAAAGATTGGCTGGTATCAGGGACAGGTCGGTGTGCCACTCTACTTTTTGAAGAACACGCTTATGCCGGCAATTATCATCGAAGTCTGCTTTCTGAATGGGGCTGACATCGACAAAGTCATCGGGATTCCGGAGCTGCCGGAATGGGAAAATGAGGTCGCCGATGCGATTGCTGCTGGTATCAGTGAATATCTGTCAGCCCGGGAAGGGGAACAACCTGCAGAAGCCGATGACATGATCAGCGATGCGTTCAGGGGTGAGACGACAGATCCCACGGTCATTCCCGAATCCGTTCGGATAAGCGAAAATGACATATTACCACAATTGAGCCGGTTCAAAGATTTTCGCTATCGAAATCTGGACAGCTATAGCGTGCAATATCCCATCCCTGTAAAAGTGGATGATCGCATCATTCAGGGCAATAATGCATACAGGCGACTGGATTGCAGTACATTCGTGGAATCATTCATCATCGGAGGCATCCAGCGGCTGTTCGGCGATCGCTTCACGATTACACAGGAGCAGCACGCACAACTGATGATCCTCAGCAACGAAAACAAACCGGACGGACCGATTCGGATGCTCACCGATCTCGGACTTGGCGAATCGTACAGTACAAAAGAAAACGGACATTTCAAAAAAATCAAGAAGGCTGATTTAAAAGATAAGCTTGCCTGGAGCATTTTTCAGGGCTGGCGGGAGGACGCATCGGGTCATATCTTCATCGTCTATAAATCCAGAAAATTCGGCAATACCTATCGCCACCTGATCCTGGAATGCAACCGCTTCTACAATCTGGATGGCGTGGGCGTCCGCTTTTTCGGTAATTTCGACAGCAACCGCTTCGCAGCCATTTTGAGCGGAGAAGTGCCGGAACAGTGCTGGGTGGATCATGATTATTTATTATCGAATTATCCCGAACTCTACGGAATAAAACTGAACTCGTTTATTTAATAATTGCTAAAATTTTTCTTGATTTATTGAAAAAATTTTTCTATATTGAATTTCTTTTCAAAGCCACCGTAGCTCAGATGGCAGAGCAACTGATTCGTAATCAGTAGGTCCGCGGTTCGAATCCGCGCGGTGGCTCTTAATATTTTCAATAACTTAAGCCCGCTTTTTTAGCGGGCTTTTTTTGTTTGTACAGGCAAAGTTACCATATTGTTACCGTAATAGATAAAAACAGATACAATGCAAAATAAATAGATAACAAATAAATATAAGATACTGATTGTGAATTTTAATGTGGAGGATGTGGTGATGACGACGTGCAAAATTGACCTTTCACGTTTCCAGCAGAAAATCGACCGCTTTAATGTGGAAGTCTCGCAAGCGATCGAACGAATTCTTGATGATGAAATCCTGCTGCTGAAACAAGAAGTTGAAAAGAACCTGGAAAAAGGAATCGATTCACTTGCTGCGGGACAGCCGGGTAAAGCCGGCGAAAGCAGCGGATTAGTTCAGGACCTAAAAGCAATAAAGCGCTCACTGAAAACCGGAGAGCTTTCACCGCAACTGCGGTACTTGCTGTCCAATCCGCAGGTGGCGCCGAATAATGCGATGATCCACGATGGCACCCAAAGCATGAAGCCGTTCCGTTACATGAGCGATACGGTATCGATTAAGCGAGCGGAAATTCTGCAACGGATGGGGGAAAAGCTGAAAACTGAAATGCAGCGAATTGACAGGGATTATTAACTTTAGAAATGGAGGCTTCAAATGGTTAATGATAATGATATAGCGGGTAAAAAACGGCAGCGATATTCCATCGTCGAAATGCACCAGTTTGTCAGCGAGGCGATTGAATTAATTCAGAAAGGCAGCAGCGAAACCGGACAAAACGGACTCCCTAAAAAGGAGCATGAGCAAATCATTCAGAAATTAGAGCTGGTCCGGGAATCGTTTAAGGATCTGGTATATTTTTCCAGACCCGGGATGTTTATAACCGAGTGCCCGTATCAGAACAGAGCGATGTATGCTCGCTATCACGGATGCGTGCGCCAGCCGAACCGGATATGAATCACGCCGGAATCCAGGTCTGAAAAAGCCCTCCAAATGGCATTCGGCTCACTGGATGGGAGTTTGTCGGGTGGCGGGGATCGAATGACATTGGATGCCGGATTCGGCGGACTTGAGGCGAATTTGCAACCACCCACCCATTGCAAATTCGCCCTGAAAGAATGCTCTTATT
>WJJN01000501.1 GCA_014729735.1 Candidatus Zhuqueibacterota bacterium | reverse complement strand
CGGTCTGCAGCCGCGCACCTTTCCGGCGCTGTTTCAGGGCTCTCGTTTTTTCATGACCGGTCGCTACAAAAATCCGGGACTGTCCGCAGTGTCAGTCGCCGGTACATCCACAGATGGGATCACGGCGCTGGATTACCAGCTGCCGTTCAGCAGCGAGACCGACCAGAACAAATTCGCAGAGCGTATCTGGGCAAAGGAGACCATCGACGATATCGAACGGCAGATTGCAGTGTACGGCGAATCAGATTCGCTGAAAAATCTGGATATTGCTATCAGCCTGCAATACAACATTCGCTGTAAATACACGGCATTCATTGCGGATTATGAAAACGAAGCAACCACCGTTCGCACGCTTGAACCGGAAATCGCACAGCCGGTGACTTCTTACATCGTCGGCAATTACCCCAATCCGTTCAATCCGACCACTCATATTCAATTTTATCTGGATGAGAATGCCGGTCATTTCGGACAAAAATTCATCCGCATTTACAATATGCTGGGGCAGTTGGTGGCAATCATCGACATCAGCAAATTGGGACCGGGAATTCACACGGTCATTTTCAATGGAATGGATTTCCGGGGCAATCCGCTGCCATCCGGAGTGTATATTTGCCAGCTTATCGCCGGGGGGCAGGTGAGTACGATTCGGGTGAGTTTGATGAAGTAGAGATATCAGCCATTCATTGCTATTAAACATGACCTCAAAACCGGAGTCCATTCAAAATTTGAAGGCTCCGGTTTTTTATTCAATCACTTACTTCATTTTAATTGTAGCAACGACCTGCCCGTGATCCGAAGCCCAGATCGGGATTTGTTCTCGTGAAAGCGTATCATCAATTAAATGATCGTTGAGTACTTTCACATACTCGATCCTGCCAATATGCGCCCGATTATGGACATAAAATTCTTCACTTGTGAGTATATGATCCAGAATTTCATAATGCCCGTTGTGGATGTGCGTATAATATACGTCCCGCGAACTCTGTCGAGCCTGAATATCATAGACATTGTAAAGCAGCACATCCCAAATTTTTTTCTTTTTCTCAAGAGACAGGAATTTCCAGGGTGGTGAGCCGCCAACGATTTCGGTTGTAACAGAAATGCCGGTATCGTTTAGATCACCCATTACAATGACCGGTGTTTTCGACTGCGTTAGTTCATCAAGGATTAAAAATCGAAATGCGATCGCTTCTGCCGTGCGCCGGATAAGCGAGCGGGCTTTTCCGAAGGCCCGTTCATAAAAATCATGGGGATCGGCTCCTTCCCGAATATCGGGACGCTTCGATTTCAAATGCGCGACAAAAATGACAACCTGGTGTTGTCTGGGAAATTCGACCATCACCTTTAAAATGGGTCGCGAAAAAGATGTGAGCGGAAAATCGCCTTCTTCAAAATGAAGCAATGCGGAGTATGGAAAATCAACAATAGATTCTTTACGAATGACCGGAAATTGCGTCCATAAACCAACGACTGGCTTTTCACCGGTAGCGCCTTCCACGACGAGTTGAGAATCAGCAGATGTGTCCATTACCTGAATCGCCTGCTCTAAAGCGTCCGGATGAAAAATTTCCTGAAACCCGACGACATCACAATCCATCTGTTTGAGTTGATGTGCAGTCCATTCAATTTTCTTTTCAAACGTTTTTTGATCATATTTTTGACCAGGATAATATTCAATATATGGCATCGCAAAATCCCGCAAATTGAATGATCCGATATTTACTCGAGTCATAACATTCCTCTTATTTTAATTGTTTGTTTGATCAAAACTTTTTAATGCCCGAATCATTTTTTGATATTTCTCATCCGGCGACATATTATTTATGAAATTGAAAATTGAATCCAGCCAGTCGCCGTAGATCGGATTCGGTAAAATCATATATTCTTGTCCAAACTGGTCCTGCAGTGAATCAACAAGCGCACATCGTCTCTCTGCGGATTTATTTCTAAAAACAGAGGAAAAATCGTTCAGATTATCCCCCAGCAACATTACAACTTCATAATCATTTTCAACAATTTGTCGCCGCAATTCTTTATCACTGTCCTTGATTTTCATCAATAAATGTTCATCGGTCGCGTGTGGGAATTGCAGTCTTTGCAAATTTTTCAACGTTTCGTGTCTTGATTTTTCACTACGATTCGTTATATAAAAAATATTGATATTCTTTTGATGTGCTGCATAGTGTAAAAATTCCCGGGCGCCAGGCGTCGCTTTGGCGTTGGACAGATTTACCCATTCGTTCCAGAGGTGCGGATACATGATGTCACGTTTTATTAATTCCGCAAAATAGGGACTATTATCCAGAACAGTTTCGTCCAGATCGACAATCACAGCCAAATTTTGAGCGTGTTCTTTAGATTCAACGATCTCATCCAGTTTTTCTTTGGCATACCGAAATGCCTGATAATAACATGCGCGAGCCTCGGCTGATGTCTGAAACCACAATGTGGCAATTAATAGCTGCTCAAGCTCTGTTTTTGATTGTGACTGTGAGTTTTGGCAATTTAGCTGTGGAATGGCGATTATTATTATCACCATGATTATCAACAGGCTTCTGATTACCGGCGCACGAAAATTCCCTCGTGTCAGCATAACAACTCCTTTCCTTATTGTTTTAGTGAAATACTATAATTAAAAAACGAATGTATAAATCAATGTTAACTTTCAATTAACTTTTCGTAACAACAGAAATGAATTACAGCTTCACCAAATTTTAATGTGACCGTAACGCAAATTTACTTTTTGAGGCGTATCTTGAATCAGGTTAGCAATCATTTTCCGAATAGTTTTCGATACCGGAGAGAGGCCAGATATGCCCTTTTATTTGGGATTCAGTCAATTAATCGACAAAAAGCATGTCGCAAATCGCTTATTAGCGTTACGAGAACAGATTCGCTCCAAAATCCCGTCCCGTACGATTAAAGACACATTATTGCTCGCGACATGGAATATCCGTGATTTTGATTCCAATAAATTCGGTCATGGCCCGCGATTGCAGGAATCGTTCTATTATATTGCAGAAATCATTTCATCGTTTGATATTATTGCATTACAGGAAGTGAACGACGATTTGTCAGCCTTAAAGATCGTAATGAATTTTTTGGGTGCACATTATGATTACATTGTTACAGATGTTACAGCCGGTCGTTCCGGCAATTCCGAACGAATGGCATTTGTTTTTGATAGCCGAAAGGTTCGGTTCCAGAATGTCGCCGGTGAGATTGTTTTACCGGAATCCGAACAAATTCAAACAGGAGAGACCGAATTAGTTTTCAAGGAATCCAGCGAGATTGAGCTCAGTTCAGATCAATTATTTATCTTGCCAAATGGAGATAGCGTAATTCTGCCGCGCGGACATCGAATAACACTGCCGGCAGGGCAAAAATTGGTTTTGCCACCGGATCATAAAATAACAGCATCCAAACAATTTGCAAGAACACCTTTTCTGGTTTCGTTCAAGGCAGGATGGTTTCAGTTTAATCTATGTACCGTACATATCTATTACGGAGAAGACCGGGGCGAAAAGTACGAGCGAAGAATCGGTGAGATTGCAGGCATCGCCCAATTTCTTGCAAAGCGTGCCCGAAAAAAAGACGAAAATTATATCATGCTCGGTGATTTCAATATTCTAACGCCTGATGATCGCACCATGGCAGCGCTGAAACGACATCATTTCATTATTCCGCCACAGTTGGAAAATCTCCCCACGAATTTGTTCGGAAATCGTCATTATGATCAGATCGCATTTATGCTCCGTGAAAACGAGCTACAATTAGGGGACAGTCCCCAAAATGCCGGTGCATTTGATTTTTACAAATCCGTCTTTCAGGGAAAAGATTTTGAATATTATTACGAAAGAGCATCTTACAGCTATAGAGAAAAAATCTGGGATATTGAAAGCACGGGGAGACACAAAGGTGAACCCCGATCATATCAACAAAAGTTTGAACACTATCTGAAAGTATGGCGCACATTTCAAATGTCGGATCATTTACCAATGTGGATTGAGTTAAAAATTAATTTCAGTGACCAGTTCCTGTCAAAACATGTTAATCATAAACATAATTATACCTGATGATGCATTTTTCACTTCCCTCACAAGTAGCCTGCATTTCAATAATGCGGGCTACTTTATATTTGTTAAACAAAAAAATTAAAATCAATTCAAAATAGAATTATTCGAATCAAAAAGAAAGGAGGAATTTTTATGTTTGAAGAAATTAATACCATCAATCCGAATTCCGACCAGGAAAAATCTGATTCCCTCATAACTGATAATATCATTTCTGAGGAATCGCTTTCAAATGAGTTCGAAATAAATTCCTCCCCCCCATCAATATTGATGACTTCATACCAGAACAATATGAAACAATTTGGGAAACAACTTAAATTCAGATATAAAAAAATAAAAAATGCCTACCCCAAAGACTCTAATTCTGTTGTACAACTCTATTTCTTTAAATTGGGTTTGAATACGTACGATTTAAGTGAAAATCTTAATTCGATTGGCGAACAGTTTGACCGCTACAAATCCGCATGCGCCTATACCGGACGATATCTGAATTATGATTTTATTTTAGATCGATTTTACGAGCGCAGTGAAATGACCGAGATCTTATTTTATGAAACTTATATGGGATTCAAGAATAAATATGACTTCCTTTTGAAAATCGCTCCCCGGAACAGCTGGGATATTGATAAACAAAAAATTACCCCATCGAGAATCATATTATCCGGTAATGAATTTCTCGACGATAATATTCTGTTTGAAGCCGTAAATCGGGAAAAATTAGAGAGCGTCCTTCAGAGTTTAAATTTGCAGCAGGCGATTACGAAATTGTTTCTCTATACCGGGAAATTTTATATTCTTGAAAATGGCATATATCACAAGGCAGACTTCCAGCAGATGACAAATCAAAAATTACTGAAAATTATGCAGCTAATGATGGAGGTTGGAAAAGCGTTTGAAAAAACTGCTCATAAATCGCTTATCCTCTCTGACTGACAGGGCTATTGAATGACGCAAGTTAACATTTTCGCCGAAAGATAATATTGTAACTTATTTGTTATATTAATGACGTACATTAAATTTATTCCATGAATCTAAAATAAGGAGGGAAAATGGGCCCGGCAAAATTTTTCAATGAAGGAATGTGGATTATTCCGCTCATAATGATGCTAATATGTTTCTTTCTATTCAAATCCGGGATGTTTAAAAACAACGGTTTTAAAGGAAACTGGAATTCATCTCCTCCCGACGATAACCAATCAAAGAAAGAGGAGAATCCTTTGGACATTCTGAAAAAACGGTATGCTAAAGGAGAAATAACAAAAGAAGAATTTGAAAACATGAAAAAAGACTTACAATCTTAATTTTTCAAATAAACCAGGGAGGAATTAAATGCAAATTAATCAGGGAAGACGTCTTATACTATCATTCTTGATAACGCTTTTTTTGTTTTCTTTTTTTGTGATACAAGCGTGTTCACCTCCATGTTATCGGAAATTTAAATGCGTCAATACTAGGCTCGATAAAATGGAAGCAAAAATTGACTCCCTCAACATGAAGCTTGATTCAAAAAATGACTCAGAGGAACAGTAATTCATTCAGCATCCGAATAATAGCAGTCCCAGCATTTAAGAAAATATGACGCCACGGGAATTTAACTGAATGTAAGTCAACATAATATCGAACTCATCAAAGAAGCCGTGTTTAATCGCACGGCTTCACGTGTTAACTCCCCCGGAGATTGCTTCAAAAGAATATTCCGTATAAGGAATGGCTTCCAAACGTTCTCGTGAAATAGGTTTGCCAGTAATCGCACAGAGGCCATACGTCCTGTCTTTAATTCTTTCTAACGCATTATTTAGCATCTTAATCAATTTGTTTTGCCTGTCGATCATGTAGTAAATCTTTTCCTGGTGCATCACATCGCTGCCGACATCCGCAATATGCCAGCTATATATTCGCTCATGATCGTCCTTTTCATGATTTTCGCTGAATAAATGTCCGCGCAACCTGTCAATTTCCTGCGTTGCCTCTGCTAATTCCGCAAGGATTCGCTGACGAAAATATTCCAGGTCAGTATCGTTCATGTCCTCGTTTACACTTTTCAACACTTGTTTTCCCTTTGATTTAAAATTGACCGGCATAAGCGTTCTCCCTGATTGATAAGTTAAAGTTCGGTTCATTCTGTGGCATAAATTATCAAACTGATGTCTCTTTTCAGTATCATTTAAATGAAATCTGCATTAATTTTTTCAGTGAACATTTTGACACGGAAATTCGTTAAAAGGATTACTAAAATTAGAAGGTGATTCAAAAAATCAGGAGGTGCTGATCATGAAATTATTAGCAGGAAGCGTTATCGTGATATCACTCCTCGTGTTAATCGTAATAAATTTAGAGGTGAAATCAGATAATATGAATGATTATAGAAACCAGGAAAAGTCGCTGCAAAAAGCGACGTTTGCCGGGGGATGTTTCTGGTGCATGGAACCGCCGTATGATAAACTGGAAGGCGTTGAAAGCGTAGTTCCCGGCTATACCGGTGGCGACGTGGAAAATCCCACATATCAACAGGTAACGTCCGGGAAGACCGGACATGTGGAAGCGGTTCAAATTACGTTCGATCCGTTGAAAGTTAGCTTTGCCGAGCTGGTCGAGGTGTTCTGGACGCAGATTGATCCCACAGACGCCGGCGGGCAGTTTTTCGACCGCGGATCGCAGTACGAAACTGCGATCTTTTATCACGATAATGAACAAAAGGCGATTGCTGAAAAATCGAAACAAGCGCTGGATGAATCGGGTCGTTTCGATAAGCCGGTTGCCACGAAAATTCTGGAGGCAAAGCCGTTTTATGAAGCAGAGGAATATCATCATGATTATTATAAAAAGAATCCGGTTCGATATAATTCTTACAAAGCTGCATCGGGACGGGAGAATTTCATTAAAACGAAATGGGGTGATGTGATGAAAATCGATTTAAAAAAACCGAATTATATTAAGCCTTCGGATGAAGAATTGAAGAATAAGCTGACGCCGCTGCAATATCAGGTGACGCAGAATGAAGCGACGGAGCGTCCGTTCGAGAATGAATATTGGGACAATAAAAAAGATGGCATTTATGTGGATATCGTCACCGGCGAGCCGCTGTTCAGCTCGCTGGATAAATACGATTCCGGCTGCGGCTGGCCTAGTTTCACGAAGCCGCTGGACCAGGAAAGCATCGAAAAACGAACGGATAACAAGCTGGAGATGACGCGCATCGAGGTTCGCAGCAAGAAAGGTGATTCTCATCTGGGGCACGTTTTCGATGATGGTCCGCAACCGACCGGAAAACGCTATTGTATTAATTCCGCTGCGTTGCGATTCATTCCAAAAGAAGATTTGGAAAAAGAAGGTTACGGTGAATATGTAAAATTATTTGAGAACAAATAATAT
>WJJN01000500.1 GCA_014729735.1 Candidatus Zhuqueibacterota bacterium | reverse complement strand
TTGTATGAAGCATTAGTGAACGATCCTGCTAAACGCCCTGAGAGAACTGGAACTACATTCGAAAGAGTGTGCGAGGTTATACAGAATGTCCTCCCTGAAAATGAAGGAAAAGCTATCGTCTCGCAGCTCGAAACACGGCTTGGAAGCGTAGCATCGCGGAAAGCTCTCTCCGAAGAAGATGCACATAAATTAATCGACGAGCTCGATCGGTTCGAGATCGGCACAACAGATATGCGGGAAATTGTAAATCAATTATTGCTGTGCGAACTATCAACCGATGAGGTGTTGGAACTTCATCGGACATATAAGATACCTGTCTCGGAACTTGAAACCGATATCCTTCCGGTTCAGGGTGATGGATGCTGGATTATGGATAGTAAAGGTAAATGGTATCTCGATCTGGATAGTAATTACAGTGCCACCAATCTTGGCATGGCAAATCCCAGTATTGCGCAAGGGCTGTATAATCAGGCGAAGACGCTAATCTCGATGAAAGAAGACCGCATTCAATTAGCCCGTGCCCGTTTTTTGAAAGAGATCGAGCAGATGATGCCACAGGGATTAGTAAATTTCTATTGGCAAAACTCCGGCGGTGAGGCTGTCGACAAATCATTGAAAATTGCCAAAGCCTATACAAATAGCCGTGATGTCATCGCATTCAAGAATGGATTTCATGGTCGTACGCATGGTGCGGTCGCTGTTACTTATAACGAGAAATATCGCCGTCCTTTCCTTCTTCATGAGGAGGAGTGGGTTCATTTCGCGGACTTCAATGATATAGATTCCGTGAAAAATGCTCTCGATAAAACCGGCAGCAGAATCATCATTATGGAAATGGTGCAGGGAGAAGAGGCTGGAAACCGACCTGCAACACAGGAGTTTATTGACCAATTATGGAGCCTTGCCCGGGAACGGGATGTTGTTATCATCGATGATGAGGTGCAAGCCGGCTTTGGACGAACCGCACTGAAAAAAGGTGAATGGTTCGCCTGCGATAGCTATGGCGTGGTGCCGGATATTATGGTAATCGGTAAATCATTTGGAGGCGGATATCCTGTTACAGCAGTGGTGACCAAAGAGCAAATAAAAAACTCCATGAAACCGGGATATGATGGCTCGACTTTTGGTGGCAATCCCATGGCAATGACGGCTGCTCTTATTGCAACACGTCAGATGCGGGAAATGGATATTACTCAAAATGTCGTAGATCGCTCCAAACAGTTCGCAGATGGTCTGGCAGAACTTCAAAAAAAATATGACATCGTGAAAGAGGTCAGGGTTTACGGACTTATGATCGCAATTCACCTGGATAACCATGAGAATGTTGAACGAGTCCAGCATCGATTCCGGGATCGTGGCATAAAGTCATCCCTTTCTACGGGAGAATATATTCGTTTTCTCCCGCCGACAATTATCTCCGCCGGGGAAGTAAATTATGTTCTCAGCGCATTAGATGGAGCAATTGATTCTTTATAAAAGTTCGCAATAATTATTTTACGATTAGAATCCAAAGCCTGGTCAACATGATCGGGCTTTTCTATGCAGGATCAAAGATCTATCATTAATTTCAAATCAAGGGCGGGAATTTTTCCCGCCCTGAAATTTCACTGCTTACTTCAAATAAATCATTTTCTTCGACTGTTGCAAATCGCCGATTTGCATTTCGTACATATATGTACCACTGGCAAGATCGACGGCATCGAACACTCTGGAATAATTTCCTTCCGTCAGATAACCATCCACAATAGTACGCACCAGGGTGCCTCGCATATCGTAAACACTGATCTGTACATGAGCAGCTTCCGGTACTGTGAAGTTTATCATCGTAGAGCTATTGAATGGATTCGGATAATTTTGAGAGAGTTGAAAATTTGTCGGCACATTCGATTCAGATTCTAATTCCGCAACACTGGTTTCAATAGACGACATTCGTTCAATATAAACTGCCTGAGTGAAATTCGGATTGGTCTCTCCATCCTGACTTGTAATAGTCATGACCTGAAAATTATCTTTTGATATCCAGATATATTCGATATATGTTTCTGAAGCAATAGGAACTGAAACACCATTAAACGCAGTCGAAACCTCTGAAATGACTTCATTTTTTAAACGAAGACATTGATAATCCCCACTCGGAAGCCGAACCGTTCCCCATGCATCGAATGTAGAAATTGTTGTGTCCGTTGAAACAGTTACGGATACTGGTGTAAAGCTCAGGGTGTCAGTATCTATCGTTTCAAATGTCGTAAGATATTGCATGGGTAACATTGTAATCGTGTCATTCATCACTTCCACGAAAGAGGAATCTATCGAGCCAAATGAACTACGTTCTGCCATTCCGGAATGAATAAATAACTGCTCTTCCACACGATAGTAATTATATAGCTCAAAATCCGGCTCTGAAGGAGAAGTGACTTTTTGACTTAAATTTGCGCTCGAGAAATCGCCGGCAAATTCTGTTTCCGAAGGATTTGTAAATTCAATCCGCGTGCTAAACAGCGGATCGAAGGAAATATTTCGGAAATCCCATGTTTGATTTTCGCCTGCATCGCCAACATCAACGGAAATTGCGCTACCTTCATAAATTTCATATCCCTGAACATTGCCAATCGTTCCCAGCAAGTCATCTGAAGATATTCCAACCTGAGCAAACAGATATGAAGGTAAAAAGCATAAAAGGAATAATAAAGTCATGATATTAATATTTTGTTTAAATGTATTCATCGTATTTCTCCTCTTCTTTTAAACATAGACCAATTAATGATTCTAAAATTAACATAAACGCCCGAGATTAAATTATGTTTCATTTCAACTTTGGGAAATAAGTTATAAGAATAATAATCTTTTGTGATAGTTCTGTGATATTTTAATTGTAGCTTATATCAAATTACTAAAAATTTTATTCAAAAAAGGAGAAACATTATGAAAATGTTATCTTTATTCAGAGCAGGGCTTGTGCTGTTATTCATTATAGCAATTGCAGGCTGCAGCAGAGTTACGGATAATCCGGCTGCTCCAGGTGAGACAGTCAACACATCGATAGAAGCGGACTTTGAAAAGAATTCTACTACAAATCTTGCAAAAAGAGGATTTGTTCACGGAATCGTGGTTACGGTAGACGGAGATGATTATTATTTTGCAGGACCGCCCGATGGACCCAATGGATCAAGGGATATACCAGGTCATTATTGGGTGCAAGCCGGTCCGACCATGTTAGTCGGAAAGCATTATAATACCGGTCCGTTCGGCGCAAGCAAATGGTGGTCATCTGATGCCCCCGATGGAGAGTATTTATACAAAGTCCATGCTATAATTGATACCTGGACGCTCGC
>WJJN01000499.1 GCA_014729735.1 Candidatus Zhuqueibacterota bacterium | reverse complement strand
GTTGTAACAACCAACCAGTTAATATGTGCTTTTCTTTCGCGCGGATAAATACTCAGTCTGTTTGTACCGGGTTGAACTGAAAATTTATGCTGCTTATTCGTACCCTGATCATAAATCCAGGCACGGTTCCAGCCGTCACCCAATCGTTTTAAATTATTCCACTGGCATAAATTTTCTCCGTTCATGGTGACCCAAAAACTGTCATCATTAAAAGAATTATTCACATCCACTTCCGCGAACACGAATACATTGTCGACATTATCCGGTACGCTAAAAATATAATCCAGTCTATGCTCGTCATTCGGAGCGGAAATAGAGCTCGTCAAAGCTTGCAGTGAAAGCTCATTTTCATTATTAATAATTTTCCATCCTTCATTCGGGAGACCGGCTCCCGATTCCGCCTCGAATTCCGCCAATACAGGACCATCAGCTTCTATAGTAATCGTAAGTAATACCTGAACAAGAACTTCTTTATTCGCTGAGTTCGGATCGCTAATTTTAATCGTGCCTTCGTAGCTACCGCTTGCAAGATCACTGGTTTCTACTTGCACGGTCAATTCATCGCCAGCCTGCCCGGTTGTATCAGTCAATGAAAGCCATGACCGTTCTTCAATTTCTTCTGCTTTCCAATTCAATGTTCCCGGGCCTGCATTTTCAATTTTCACCTTTTTGGCAGAAGAAATCGCTTCGTTCTCTATTGCGGAAAAATTCAATGATTTCGGTTGGATAGCTAAAATAGGTTCAGTTGGCGGTAGCGTATCATTATTAAAATCAAATTCATCTATCTTCATGTTTTTGTCGGTTGTAATAACCAGCCAGTTGATAAAGGCGCGTTGTTCCCGCACATACAAATTCAGTGTATTAAGTCCGGCATTTACACTATAAGCATGTTGATTATCCCGTCCGTAATCATAAACCCATGCTCGCCTCCATCCGTCCCCCAGCCTCTGTAAATTGTTCCAATTACAGGCATCGTTGCCATTCATTTCAATCCAAAAACTATCGTCCCTGTTGGAACCGTTCACATCAACTTCAGCGAATACATAAACAGCAGAAACACCCGGCGGAACTGTAAACTCATAGTCTAATCTGTAAGCATCCGGCGGGCTGCTGATATCATCCTCGATTGCTACAAGGCAATCCTGTCCATCATTTGTCGTGATTTTCCAGCCATCGTTTGGCAGCGATTCGCTTTGCTCTGCATCGAATTCCGCTAAAACAGGACCTGTGACTTCTTCCGAGATGACCAGCCGAACAGGGATATTCACACTGCCATTGCTTGAAGCAGTATCCGAAACGACGATTGCAGATTCATAGTTACCTGTTTTCAATCCGGCGATATTGATAGCAACTGAAATTTGCTCTCCATCGCTTCCGACAGAATCAGAAAGCTGTAACCAGTATGTTTCGGGAATCTCGCTGGCATTCCACAAAAGAGTACCTGCGCCGGTATTGTTAACTGTTATAGTTTGCGGAGATGGATTACCGTCATCAATCACAGCGCTAAAAGACAGGCTTTTCGGATTTACCGCGATCTCCGGTTCTGTTGGCGGAGGTGTGTTATCATTAAACATATAAGACTCTATATCAAAGTATTTATCTGACGTCACCACGAGCCAGTTTATGTGCGCTTGATGCTCCCGGGGATAGAGGCTCAACGTACTCTGCCCTTCCTCGACAGGAAACCGGTGCTGATTATCATTCCTATAATCATACACCCATTCACGCTTCCAACCATCTCCAAGGCTGCTCAAACCATTCCAGACACATTGATGCGAACCGTTCATTTTAATATAAAAACTGTCATCTCCGCCGGAGCTGTTTACATCAACCTCTGCAAAAACATAGACCTCGGAAACTCCCGCGGGTACATTGAACGGATAATCGAGCCTGTACTGCTCCGGTGGTGCCGAGATATTACTTTCCGCAGCCATGATGCAGCTTTCGTTTTCATTCATCATAACCACCCATCCGTCGTTTGGTAATGAAGTGCTTGCCTCGGCATCAAATTCGGCGACAATCGGTCCGCTTACTTCGCCGGTTATCGTCAGATTCACCGGAATTACCACCGGACTGTTGGAAGCGTTTGGATCACTAATCCGGATCGATCCAGCATAAGAACCTTCTGTCATATCCGTAATGTCAACTGCCACCTGAAATTGTTCTCCCGCTGCTCCTGACGTTTTATTCAAATCAAGCCAGGAAATTTCCGGTTCCTCTTCTGCAGTCCAGCTAAGCGAACCTATACCGCTATTATTCACTTCAATTGATTTTGCAGGTGGATTGCTGCCTCCGATTACTGCGGCAAAATTCAGTACTGACGAGCTAACCGCGATTTTCGGCGACTCCGGCGAGGGCTGCTGTTCTTCGATTTCATATTCACTTATATTCGTATTTCGATCCGTTGTAACCACAATCCAGTTAATCAGTGCACCGGCTTCTCTTGGATAAAGACTCAACGTATTGTTTCCCGGATTAACCGAGAAGGAATGCTGCCTGTTGTTTCGATAATCATAGACCCATTCCCGTTTCCAACCATCGCCAAGAGAGCTAAGTCCATTCCAATTGCAACTACCGGATCCATTCATTTGGATCCAGAAACTATCATCGCCGCTTGAACCGTTAACATCGACTTCCGCAAAAACGAATACAGTTGACACATCTTCCGGTACATTAAATGAATAGTCCAGGCGATATTCTTCCGGTGGTCCCGAGATATCACTCTTAACCGCCAGTAAACCGGATTCATTATCATTGATAGTCACCTCCCAGCCCGGATTTGGCAGGCTTTCTGATTCCTCTGCCTGAATTTCTGCGAGGATCGGACCCTGCGCCACTGAAGCAACATTCAAGGTAACATTCACGTCCTCATATTCATTTTGGGAAAGCGGATCACTGATTCGGATGACGCTATTGTATGAACCCGCTGTTAACTGGCTAATATCAACTGAAACCGCCAGTTGTCCTTCTCCGGTACCGGCAGTATCGGATAGCGCCAACCAATCCACGTCCGGGTTAATTTCAGCAGTCCAATTCAACTCTCCCAATCCGTTATTTTGTATTGTCAAAACCTGACCGGCAGGATTGCTTTCGCCCTCCATCGCGTGAAAAGTGAGTGTAAGTGGATTCACCTCAAGCACCGGCTTTACTGAAACATAAGACAAAAAAACAGGAATTGCTACCGGACTATTCAGCACATTGGAAGCTTCGATTATAATTTTCGCTGAAAATTCCCCTGTCGAAATTCCATTGGTATTCACTTTTGCAATCAGTTGATCCCCATTACTTCCGCCGGAATTCTCCAACGTTAGCCACGAGACATCTTCTTTCTCACGGGCAGTCCATGAAAGATTTGCATTGATAGGATCAGAGATCGTTATTTGCTCGATCACCGGTTTTGTTGTCGTATCCGTCACCGTGAATTTCAATTTTTCCGGT
>WJJN01000498.1 GCA_014729735.1 Candidatus Zhuqueibacterota bacterium | reverse complement strand
ATCACGGATCCAGATTATCAAGCAATGTACCCGGTTGAAAGAGTTCATCAGGATGGATCGATACAAAGAAAATACCTTCATATCGGTATTCCGCTCCCGCTTCAAAAAGTAATCCGACGTTTCCGTCCGGCAACACCGCCAGGCACGAATATGCTGAAGGTCCGGCATAAATCAGTTTGTTATTTGACCATGTTTTGCAGTCATCGAAACTTGCCTTGATGGTCATATAATAGCGATCTACAGGATTCCCCGGATTTGAAAACAGGTACATTTTTTCACCGGCATACGAACCGTATTCGATGCAGCTAGCCTGACAAACTTCATCTACCAGTTGCAGCGCATGCTTAATTTCCGACCAGGTTTCGCCGCCATCTTCACTATAAGATATTGCCCGGCACCCCAAACCATTGTAGGAACGCATATTCATCATCAGCCTGCCATCGCTTAATTCCACCACCTGACTCTCATTACAACCCGGCGTGATAGGCGTACTCAATCGCCAGGTCGCTCCCCCATCATCGCTCAGGAGCACATGTGATCCGTAGCCACTACCTTCCCCTGCTACCTGTTCTGCTTCATTGCTTGTGGAGTAACTATGATTCGCCGGAATAACCAGCCTGTTTTTGTATTTCTCTGATTGTAACTGAATACCGATACCCGGTCCGGTGGCATACCATCCCCAATCAGGATTCTTGCAAGTCTCTGTCAAATCTACCGGCTCTGACCAGGTCAATCCATCATCATCTGAGTAACACATAAACGGTCGACGTGTATCATCAATTTCTTGCGCAATGATAGCATCCTCATTATGGGAGCCCGAATTCCATGTCATCATGAGAATAATCCTGCCTGTTGTCTGATCAATAATCGGACAGGGATTACCGCAGGTGTTCGCTCCGTCACTCCACACAACGGAATGTTCACTCCATGTTTTTCCATTGTCCATAGAGCGTTTTACCAATAAATCGATATCCCCCGAATCTTCCTGCCCTTCACGCCCTTCAGCAAAAGCCAACACGGTCCCTTTCTGCGTTACGATTAAAGCTGGAATTCTATAGATAGAATAGCCAGAATTTGACTGCTGCCAAACGGCAACCGGTTTAGATGCTCCTGATTCTTCCCCCGATTTTGTGCATGAAAAAATCATCACGCCAATGCTTATTATTAAAACTTCTATTGTAAATCGATTCATTTGATCCCTCATTTCTTCATAAGTGTGGATCACCCTGATTTTTCATCACTTTACCTTCGATTGTTCATACTGATCAATATCAAATAAATATAAGCCACAGCCAACCCCGGCATCTGAGCTGGCGATTGAAGCCTGGAAAACAAAAAATTTCCCGTCATCACGGACAACCGGATTGCTGGATCTGAATCCTTCGACATCACTGAAAAATACGAGCCTTTCATAATCGACAGAAGTTGTATCAAGCTTTAGTTTATAAACTTCGATAGTGCTGCTATGCCTGGTGGGTCGGTGCCTGTCACATTCCACAAGTGTATACTCGCCGTCAGGAAATATGCCTTCCGGTTCATCATAAGTATGTGGCGATCTTGTGTAATTAACTGATTTGCCGGTTGTAATATCCAACCCGAAAAGTTCGCTTTTGAACAGGTCTTCCCCTTTTCTGTATTGCGAATAGATCAATTCATTTTCATGCGGTGGTCGCCAGTTCTGGGTTTCGATGATGGTGTCATATTCAATGCCGTCGACCAGAACCTTTTCCTTATTATCTATCAATAATTTTTTATTGATGATTTTCGCCTTTCCATCGGTATATGCAATTTCTCCCATATAAATTTGCATTTGTCCGGGAAGTGTCCAGGCAATTTTCATGTTCTTTCTGGAAACAGCAGGACCTTCACACAATTCTTCGCCTTCAATTTTATAGGGTGGATTCTTAAAATCTTTGTCCCACACTTGAAAATATAATTTTTGTCTGATTGGTCCGCAGCCCAGCAGCAAATCACCATTTGCCAGAACAAATACCCTGTAATAGCCGTGTCCTTCCGGGCGGTGTTCAGGTTTAGTGAGTCGTTTTGCCTTTTTTGTTTCTACATCGACTACCCAAACATCGCCCCCGGCTCTGTCGACAAAATAAACTTTTTTCCCATCCAGCGACCATTCACTGCGTTGTCCAAACGTCGTGAGAGGGGAAATATGGGGTGGCAATTTATCGGCAGGAAAACAGCCCTCGATTTTTTCTTCGCATCCGGTAAAGGACAGAATAGAACATAAAATTAGTAGAGATGTAATAGCAGCTAATTTCATGATTGCTCCTTAAGAATACTGTTTCAATATTTTAAAGCATATCATTTATAATTGATTACTTCAATTTATCTCATGAACCAAATAGCATCTTCTTTACTTGCCTGGAAAATTATTCGATTTTGAATTTCTCTCTTTCAATAAAGTTCCTGGCGAGAAAAGTTCATCCGGGTGAAACGAGACAAAGGCAATCCCCAAATCGTGGATACCACCCCACCCGATCTCATAGAGAATGCCAATATTGCCGTTGGGTAATACTGTCATACAGGAGTATTGAACACGCCCTCCGTCAATCAATTTTGCATTTGACCAGGTTTTGCAGTCATCAAAACTTATCTTGACGGTTAGAAACATCCTCTCATCAACAGCAGCCGGATTACAAAATAAAAACATATTTTTACCTTTGTACTGTCCGTATTCAATTATGCACCCCTGGCAGACAGGTTCTGCTAACTGGATGTCATGCTCTATTTCGGACCAGGTCTCCCCGCCATCGTAACTGTAGGATATGGCACGGCAATTCATATTATTGTAGGAACGCATGTTCATCATCAGCCTGCCATCGCTCAATTCCACCACTTGACTCTCATTACAACCCGGCGTAATAGGCGTACTCATCCGCCAGGTCGCGCCCCCATCATCACTCAAAAGGACGTGAGATCCGTACCCATACCCGCCATCAATTACCTGCTCTTCCATATTGTTGGTGGTATAACTATGATTCGCTGGAATGACCAGTCTGTTCTTATATTTTTCTGATTTTAACTGAATTCCTATTCCGGGTCCGGTGGCGTACCATCCCCAATCAGGATTTTTACAGCTTTCCGTTAAATCTACCGGCTCCGACCACGTCAATCCATCATCATCGGAATAGCACATGTACGGACGGCGTGTATCTTTACCGCGCTTTGTCACAACAAGTTTACCACCCTCTTCTGACAGATTCCAGGTCATAAACAAGATGATCCTGCCTGTTGTCTGATCTATTACCGGGCAGGGATTGCCGCAGGTATTATTTCCATCCTCCCAGATAATGGACTGTTCGCTCCAGCTTTGACCATTATCGTCGGAACGCCTGATTAGCAGGTCAATATCACTGGCATCCCCTCCGGATCGTCCCTCGCAGAAGATCAAAACTGTCTCCTTTTGTTTTACGATCATCGAGGGAATGCGATAATGATTATAATCTCCATCAGAATCCTTCCACACATGGCTCCAGAGAAAGGATTTTTTTTCCTTATCACTACAAGACGTTAGAATGCAAAGTCCCAAAATAAATGATAATAATAGTATGAATCGTTTCATTCATGATTCCTATAGATGTTGACGATCTAAATTCGATCGTTAGTTGGCATTTATTGCCTTTGCTTCAAAGTTCTTCAATTAACATTCGACTGAATATCCGACGGCTTCAATCTCATTTTTTCTGCATTCGTTTGTTCCATTCAACCCAGGCTTGCGTCATTTGCTTTACAATCTCCGGATATTTGTGTGCCAGGTTGTTGGTTTCGGTCCGATCGATCTGCATATCGTAAAGTTCCCACTGTCGCATTGATTTGACATCACTGTCATTAAAATAGTCTATGCCTGTTCTTGAATTTATATGGCTGCAAACCAGTTTCCACTTTCCTTTTCTGATTGCGCAGCTACTGCCAAATTGCCAATAAAGAGCTTCATACCCCTGGCTCTGTGTGCCCTGAAAGATTGGCATCAGGCTTTTGCCTTCAAGCGGAAGGATACTTTGATTGTTGTAGAAATCCGGATATTCTGTTCCCGAGATTTCTACGCAGGTAGCCATAATATCCATTACATGACAGACCTGATGAATGATTTTCCCGCCTTCTTTAATCATGCCGGGGCAATATGCTATAAAAGGCGTGGCTATGCCTCCTTCATCAGCCATTATAAGGATAATATTCGGCTTATTGGATATCTGGTTACTGGTAAGCGCCAGACCCGGGTATATTGCCGTCCCCGTCATTCCAAGACCTAAAGCCTTTAAAAAATTCCGTCGTTTCACTTTCGTATATCCTCTGATTTAT
>WJJN01000497.1 GCA_014729735.1 Candidatus Zhuqueibacterota bacterium | reverse complement strand
TGGAGCAAATACAGAAAGCCTTAAATGAGAATCGCTGTGTGAAATTTACCGGCAGCGATGATCCGGTTCACCCGCTTATTTACGGAATGAGTAGCGAACTGATCGTTCCTGAGGGACACATCCTTCTTGGTGATGCCACAGCAGTGATCAGGCGCTATCCATCGTCCGGCAAATTGATTACATTGAGAAAAAGTGCCGCCGCGGTTGGTCTAAAAATCGATGGCAATAAACAGACTCATTATCCTCATTTCAAGGATTTGAAAAAAACAGATTGCGCCATCAATATGGAAGGAAATTGTTTCGTAGCAAATTGCTATGTGCATTCACATCCGGGGACCGGAATTTACACCTTCGGAGATTTTCCGTACAATCTCGTTTACAACTGCACGTGTGAAGATGTAGGCTACATCGATCTGAAATACGATGCCCGCCATTATCAGGGCAGTTATGATCAAAATTCTGCGGATGGTATTTATTTGAGAGCGTTTTACAACGTGGCACTGGACTGCTTTGTGAAAGATGCGTTTCGCTGGGCATACACGACCAGTCATTCGCAAGGTGGTTATTGTACTTATATTAATTGCGATGCTTATAACACGCTTTTCAAATGTTACGGATTCATCGACATTGAGGGTGCAGACCGCGAAAGTCTCATCATCGATTGTGATGGGGGACATGAATCTTCGTTGTGGCAGGACTATCGCAATGGATTCTGGATATCCACTAATGGAACCAAAGCGCTGTTCTGCTCTGCCAATTTTTTCGTATCCGGCGATGATCTCAAGAAAAAACGGGGCGATCACATCACAATCATCGGCTGTAAAACCACTGGCAGTGGTTATGGCGTTTGGGGGGACTCCCCTGTAGTCGTGAAAAATCTTGCCAGCAAAACCCACTCCTGCGGCACACTCCGATTCGATGCCTGCTGCAGAGACGATGATAAAACCTGCGCCTCGTTCTATGTAAATGCACTCGATGGCACCGGTATCGCCGCGCAGAATATCCTTTATGAGCAGCCGGACGGACCGGGTATGAAGATCATGAATGTAAGGGATATTCAGAATCAATGTAGATTTGTTGAATGAGCTATTGCAGCTTGAAGATGATATGTCCACTTAAACAAGTAAATCTATCATTGAGGTAAAGTATGAGAACATCGTCTATATGTATTTTAATGTTTTTTTTATTTCCATCACATGCTTTTTGTCAAACAAAACCGGATGAATTGATTCTGTACAAGGTAATTGAAGATGTGGAATTATATCTCCACGTTTTTTACCCGGATTCTCATGCAGCGAGTGATCAACGATCGGCTATCGTATTTTTCTTCGGTGGAAGCTGGCGAAAATGGAATCCGACACAATTCTACCCGCAAAGTCTGTATCTCGCACAAAGAGGGATGATTGCCGTGTGTGCTGAGTATCGAACAGAGAATAAACATCATACATCGCCAATTGAGTGCGTAAAAGACGGCAAGTCTGCTATCCGTTGGATAAGAACGCATGCGGGAGAGCTCGGTATTGATCCCATGAAACTTGTCGCAGGTGGAGGTTCCGCCGGAGGTCACCTTGCAGTCGCGGCATCATTCCTGAAAGGATTTAATGAGGCATCCGAAGATACGTCGATCGACTGTCGCCCCGATGCGCTGGTTTTGTTTAATCCGGTTATCGATAACAGCTCCGAAGGGTATGGTTATGAACGTGTTCAAGATTACTGGCAGAAATTTTCGCCATTGCATAATGTTTCCAAGCCCGTGCCTCCTTCAATTATTTTTCTCGGTACTAAAGATGAGCTGATTCCTGTCACGACAATGGAAAAATTTCAGAAGCAAATAATTTATCTTGGTGGTCGCTGCGATCTGCTTTTATTTGACGGTGAGTCTCACGGATTTTTTAATCATAGTAAATATGAAGAAACCTTGCTGGCAACAGAGAAATTCCTTATATCACTTGGTTATCTTCAGTGTGATAAAAAACAGGCTAACTTTTATATCAATTAATAAATAAGGAGGATTTTATGACTAACTCTCAAAAATGCTTGGTTATTCTCTCTGTTTTCTTTATTCTGACATCTGCCGCTCAGGCACAGCCGCTATGGTACAATGATGTGCAGGCAATGTGGGACGAATCAACAATAGCCCGTTCCGAACTGATGACCATGACCGACTCATCTATCATTGATCAGCGCGTGGATTCGTTACGGATGAGGCTGGATGAGTATATCGCCGAACTCAGAAGTTCTTGTATCACCAGGGTTCAGGAATTACAATCGCAAGCCGCAGTCAGCGTCCTGAATTACCTTTCGGAAGACCCACAATTAGATGGGAGTGTGGATTATATCACCCAGATTCAGACAGCCGTGGATAGCAACGAATACGTCCTGCTGGAAGGTAGTGGGGATCCGGAAAATCCGAGTATTTATGGGATGACAATCGGATTAATACTTCCCCCCGGACATGTGTTGCTTGGTGATTCGACGGCGATTCTGCGCCGCCTCCCCTCGTCCGGGCATTTCATAACGTTACAGGATAGTGCGGCTATCGTGGGGGTGAACATTCACGGCAATAAGCATGCGCATTATCCTGAATTTGATAATCTGAAAAAACATAGTGGAAATGCCATAGATATGAAGGGGCATAATTTTGTTGCCAATTGCAATATATGGGAAAACGCTGGCATAGCGGTTCAAACCTGGGGAAATTTTCAATACAATTTGGTTTATAACTGCACCTTTGAAGACTGCGGTTATATTGATCTCAAATATGGAAAGAGTCATTACCAGGGCAGTTTTGATAAAAATTCCGGGGATGGAATTTATCTCCGTGCGTATCACAATGTCGCGCTGGATTGTATGGCTAAAGATGCGTTTCGCTGGGGATATACGACGAGTCACGGTGGCGGTGGCTATTGTACCTATATCAATTGTGATATGTACAATACACGGTACAAAACCTACGGGTTTATCGATATCGAAGGCGCTGACCACGAATGTTTGATTATCGACTGCGACGGAGACCACGAAGAATCACTATGGCAGGATTATCGGAACGGATTCTGGATTTCCACACACGGGACCATGGCGCTGTTCAGCTCTGCGAATTTCTTTGTCTCGGGAGATGATGTGAAAGAAAAGCGCGGGGATTATGTAACAATCATCGGCTGTGAGACAATTGATAGCGGTTTTGGAGTATGGGGCTATTCACCGGTTCTCGTTAAAAATATGGCGAATAAATCGCATAACTGCGGCACCCTGCGCTTTGATGCCCGCTGTCGTCCCGATGATGACAAGACATCCTCATCATTTTATGTCAATGCACTCGACAGCATCGGAATTGCTGCAAACAATACCCTTTACGAAGAACTCGGTGGACCGGGAATGGATATTCTCAATGTGACCGATATTAATAACAAGATGATTATCGGGGATCCCTCATCTGTGGAAATGGAATCAACGATTCCCAAAAAGTTCAGCCTGTTTCAAAATTATCCCAATCCGTTCAATCCGGTGACAAATATTAGCTTTCAATTAGAAACAGATGCCGACATCACGCTCCGTGTGTTCAATTTGAACGGTCAACAGATCGCAACGGTGGCGGATGGTGTTTTCAGCACCGGCTACTATTCGGTCCAATTCGATGGCTCGGATTTGCCCAGCGGTATGTATCTGTATAAATTGACTGCTGATCAATCGGATGGATCACTAAAATCTGTCAGCCGGAAGATGTTGATTTTAAAATAAAATGTTTATAGGGATTTGGAAATCTGCTGAACTCAACCGGACTATCACGAATCTCCGATTTCATTAAAGTTGAAATGAATTTTCTATTGATATTTGACAAATATATTCATATTTTAAATGGAAGTAAAATGAAAATCTGGGGAGAGAGCGAATGTATCCGGAAAGAGTGAAGCAGATTTCTCCGTTTATCGTTATGGAAGTGCTGGAAAAAGCCCAGCAGATGGAGCGAACCGGAGAAAATATAATTCATCTGGAAGTCGGCGAACCGGATTTTGACACACCGGCAGGAATCATCGAAGCCGCACGAGAAGCACTGAAAAGCGGCGACACCCACTACACTCACAGCCTGGGAATCTGGGAGCTGCGGGAAG
>WJJN01000496.1 GCA_014729735.1 Candidatus Zhuqueibacterota bacterium | reverse complement strand
CAAAACTCGCGAGACCGTTGAACGTCAAACGTCAGACGTAAGAAGTGAGACGGAAAATGAATACGTACCGGATTGCAGCCCTCTTTTTTTCGTTTCACGTTCGGCGTCTCACGTATCACATAGAAAGAGCAGCGAAAATATGCTCCACAAAGATTACATCATGCGAATGATCGAACAGTTCTCGAACGTACTTGCGCAAATTATTTTCAACAGACAAATTAAAAAATACGATCTCGCGGAAACCGAAATTCAGAAGGCGTACAAGGATTTGCTCGGCTCGGACCGGGAGTTTATACTATCGTTATCTGATGACGCAATTCTACGATTATTTAAAAGCAGCTCAGAGACCGGTTACGAACGCTGCATATTTATTGCCGAACTGATGAAAGAAGAAGCGCAAATCATTGAATCAAAGGACGGATCTGAAGCATACGCAATGGATTTGTACTTCAAGGCATTTAGGGTGCTGGGGCAGGTTATCATCGAGTCAAAATACTGGCGGCAGGAGCCATATCTGAATTCACTCGAATTTCTTGTAAATAAAATTTCCCGTGCCGAATTGCCGGACAGCATTTTGATCAAGCTGTTTCAGTATTATGATATCATCGACTCTTATGCTGAGGCAGAGAATATCCTGTTCGATCTTATCGACAACAATTATCCTAATATTCTTGAAGAGGGAGAGCAATTTTACCAAAGGCTATTAAAATTGTCAGATGATGCATTGACAGCCGGCAATTTGCCCAGAGAAGAAGTTAATGATGGGCTGAAAGAAATCCGAATAAAATCTGCTGATAACACTTAATAATTTTCCTTTGCCTGAAATATTTCATGCGAGGTCAGAATTTCATCGAAAGCATGCTGTATCATTTTTCCTGTGGTTCCTGTACAAATCAATCGATAGGGTAACAAGACCCGGAAATTATATTTTATCCATTCAACAAGATCTTCTTTACGGTTATCGTGTGCAACCAGTGCAAATGTCTTATGTGAACTCATGGTTTTTCTTTCTTTAAAACTAAAAATAATGACTTTTTTCTTGCTTATCATTACTTTTATCATTAAGTTATTAGTTTAACATGAATTTTGAATGAATTGAAGGTTTCCGTATATTCACACAGGAGTCAATTGAATGTTAAAAAAAACGATCCTATTTAGCCTCATCGCTGTCGTTGTTATTATAAACTGCGGCTCTACGCTGCAGAACCTGCCTCAACCGCAACAATCGAAAAATCTGATCATCGGTTCCCTGATATTCGAGATCGACGGTTATCAGAACGTGACACGCGCATATCGCGACAATATCGAAGTGGCAATTGTGGGTCGCTATGTGGAAGACGGGCAGTTGAAGCAATTCGGAGAATGGATCACCACAGATGAATACGGCTATTTCCAAATCGCTAATGTGCCGGATGGAGAATACGCGATCAAGGGATTTCGTAACAGAGTCATCTCTCTGGGAGATCTGAATATCGTCAATCATCTAAACGATCCGCATAGAAATTTTTATGAACTGATCCATGATAATTTGATTGGATTCAACGCCGATATTTTCGATACCAAACCGCAGCAGCGCATTATCAATTTTCAGCACAATATTTTCAGATTATATCAAAATGAAATTGTGGATCACAAGCGCCTGAACAGACTGCGTGATTACAAACTCAGCGATGGCGATGTTATCAGCGAGCCGCCGGTGCCGGTGTATTTTATTGAAAATTATCCCGAAAGCGGATGGAGTGATTTTTTGAATATGCAAATGTGATACGTGATTAGTGATACGAGATGCGGGAGGGAGTGCCTTGATCTAAAAAGTTAGACAAACGAGGCAGATTTCCGAAGTCTTTGAGACTTCGGAAATCTATGAAAATCTCTATAATTTTAAACGCCCGCCGAAATGCCGATGCAATTGTAGTAGAATCCCAGCCGGTCCATCTCGTCGCGATCGTAAACATTGCGCCCGTCGAAAATGGCTTTATTCTTCATCAGGCGTTCGATGATCTTGAAATTGGGAAAGCGGAATTCCTGCCATTCGGTCACCAGGAGCAGGCAATCGGCGTCGATCAGGGCTTCGTATGAGTCCTTGCAATAATCGATTTTATCGCCAAGAATGCGCCGGGCTTCGTCCATTGCCTGCGGATCGTAGGCTTTTACCTTGCAGCCGGCTTTCAGCAGATGATCGATGATCACCAGCGATGGCGCTTCACGCATATCATCGGTTTCCGGCTTGAATGAAAGTCCCCATAACGCGACAGTCTTCCCCTTCAAATCATTGTTAAAATATTTCTGCACTTTATTGAAGAGTACAGACTTTTGATCATCGTTCACATCTTCCACCGCCCGGATCACCCGCATTTCATACTTGTTCTCTGCTGCGGTTTTAATCAGCGCCTTCACATCCTTCGGAAAACAGGAGCCGCCGTAACCGATTCCCGGATAGATGAACTTGTTTCCGATACGGGCGTCACTGCCAATACCGATCCGCACTTTATTGACATTCGCACCGATGATTTCACAGAGATTCGCGATATCATTCATAAAGCTGATCTTGGTCGCCAGCATCGCGTTTGCGGCGTATTTGGTCATTTCTGCGGATGGAATGTCCATAAAAATGATGGGATGATTATTGAGCAGGAACGGCTTGTAAAGTCGCTTCATGATACTCTCGGCTCGCTCCGATTCAATCCCAATCACAATGCGATCGGGCTTCATGAAATCCTGGATCGCTGCCCCCTCTTTCAGAAATTCGGGATTCGACGCCACATCAAAAGGAATATCCGCATTTCGTTTATCAAGCTCTTCCTGCACTGCCTGTTTCACCCGCACCGCCGTGCCAACGGGAACCGTGCTTTTCGTCACCACGACTGTGTAATCTTCGATATAACGACCAACGTCCCGGGCAACTGCCAGCACATGTTTCAGGTCGGCGCTGCCGTCTTCATCCGGCGGCGTACCAACGGCTATGAATACAACTTCGCTGTCTTTCAGACTTTCTTCGATTTTAGTAGTAAATTTCAGGCGTCCTTTTTCGATATTCCGTTCGAGAATTGTTTCCAATCCCGGTTCGTAAATCGGCACCTCTCCGTTTTTCAGTTTCGCAATCTTCTGTTCATCGAGATCAACACACGTCACATCGATACCGGTTTCCGCAAAACAGGTGCCGGTCACCAGACCGACATATCCTGTTCCGACAATAGATATTTTCATCTAAGCCTCCTTGATTTAATGGGATTTGTTTAGCGAGTATCATTTTATTACGCACAAAAGTCCGTTTATGCAAAAACTAATTCATCGATAATCAGCCATCGATGACTGTAATTTAAACATCATAAATATACATGTTTTTTTTCTTTAAACAAGTAATTTTTCATATTATAATATCGTCAAGGGAAATTAAATATTAAGACGGATTGAATGAGTCAATTCGATTGAATTGAGAATGAATTGGGGACCGTATCAAAGGTTATTTTTTGGTGTCGGGGTTGTATCAAAAGTCGACTGACATGTCATTCGGCTGGAGCAAAGCGGAATGCCGGAATCTCGTAAGTTACATTTAATCAGGAGATTCCGGGACAAGCCCGGAACGACAATCAAATGAGAGAATCGGACTCCCAATGTTGGCGAAACACTTCAGATTTCCGATATCTTTTAGATTTCGGAAATCTCCCGGAAACAAGTATTTAAATTAAAATTTCGGCAGCGAATCCATCCCCTGTTTCCGGGCATAAGACAGCATGATTTCGTGCAGAGCATTTTTTTGATCGGGATTGCATTCCGGCGGT
>WJJN01000495.1 GCA_014729735.1 Candidatus Zhuqueibacterota bacterium | reverse complement strand
TTCATAATATAACCTTTCTTTAGTTTTGAATTCCCTTTTCAGAATCAGATTTCCGAAGTCCTTGTAATCCCGAAAATCTCGTATTGATCTTTAATCTGATTCATCCGCTCCCGAATACAATTTCGACGCTTTTTCAGCCGACGCAATAATGCCTTTGATCATAGCAGAGCTGAATCCGCCGTGCTCCATTTGATTCAATCCGAAAATCGTGCATCCGCGCGGTGTGGTTACTTTGTCGATTTCATCCTCCGGATGCTTCTCCATATTCAATAGCAATGAGGCAGCGCCTTTTGCTGTCTGCGCCGCGATCAGCAGGGCATCTTTTGAGTGGAAACCAATTTCGATACCGCCCTGCGAGGCTGCCCTGATCGCGCGCAGAAAGAATGCAATACCGCACGCGCCAAGTGCTGTTGCCCCGATCATCTCTTCTTCATTGATGACTATGGTTTTTCCCACTGTATCAAAAATTTCCTGCGCCGCCTGAATCATCGAATCATCTCCATTACTCGCTGCCAGCGCGGTCATGGATTCACGGATGGCAATCGCTGTATTGGGCATTGCCCGTACCACAGGAAAGTGCTCCCCGATCTGCTTCAGGATCTGCTTGATTTTGACCCCGGAAACAACTGAAATAACGATATGCCGCCCGGCATCCAGGTACGGCTTGATTTCGTTCACTAATCCATCGAACTGCTGCGGCTCCACAGCAAGAAGAATGATATCCGAATTTTGTACGGCATCGCCATTATCTTTTGTGATCTGAAATCCGTGTTCTCTGAACGATTCGAGCAGATGCACCCGGCGCCGCGTCAAAGTAATCTGCTGCGGTTGAAATTTTTCGGATTGAATCAGTCCATTGGCAATGGATGTGCCGATATTGCCGGCTCCAAGGATTGCCAGATGTTTTGTTGCGTTTGTCAAAATATATTCCTTTCATTCAAAAATGACAGGATTACAAAAACTTCAATTCATTGCAGGTCCCAAATTTCCGACGTTTTGAAAACTCCGGAAATTTAGTGTCATGGATAGTCAATTAATCACTAAATATAAAAATATTATACAAATAAAAGAAAGGGATTCCAAGCATAATTTGAAAAATTTGGAGAGAGATTTCAACTTCTAAGTGTAGTCCCAGAGCTTTTTCTGATGATAAGCTCTGGTAAAAATGACTTGTGAAGTAACGACGGATTATTTCCGGAAATTTTGTTGATAATCTGATCCACCGCAATTCTGCCGATCTCGCTTTTGGGCTGTGACATCGTGGTCAGCTCGACCCATTCCGCCAATTCGATATCATCGAAACCAACAATTGCCATATCTTCGGGAATCGTCAGTCCTTTTTCGGAAATTGCCCGCAGTGCGCCAATCGCCTGTATATCGCTGGCAATGAACGTGGCAGTGGGACGTTCATTGCCCAGATCCAGCAACTTTTGCATGGAAATGTATCCTGCCATTTTATTGAAGCCGTGATCCAGAAGCAGCTCTGAATTGTTGAACGAATCGGCAGTAATCAAATATTTTTCATTGAACGGAATGTTATGATTCTGCAGGGCTCTTTTATAGCCGTTGATTCTTTCCTTCACCGGAAAGCTGTTGTACTCTCCGGTGATGATCGCCACCTTCTCGTGTCCGATCTCGATCAGATGGTTCGTTCCGATATATGCGCCTTGCTCATTTTCCACGGTAATCGAATCGACTTTGGGATGAAAGCTGTCTACCAGCACCAGCGGTAGTCTGGATTGATGAAAGCGCTCGATATCCCGTTCCTCGATGGGCATGGAAAGCAATAGCACTCCGTCTACCTTTTTCTCGCGCAACGCGCGGCGGAGGAACACTTCTTTTTTATCAAGCTCATCCACACAGTACAGGATCAGGTCATATCCGTGCTTGCTAATCTCCTGCTGAATTCCCCGCAGCAGCTCGACAAAAAAATAGCTCGTAAAATCCGGAACAATACAGGCAATTGAATTCGAGCGTTTGCTCGCCAGCCCCTGTGCCATCGCATGGGGTTGGTACTTCAGTTCCTTGATGACTTTCAAAACTTTGTCTTTGGTTTTGGGAGAAATATGCGGACTGTTGTTAATAACTCGGGACACCGTACCAATACCGACCTTCGCCTTTTTTGCAACATCATAAATTGTGACTGCCATTAAATCCTCCCAAATAATCGACTTTTCAATGCTATTTTAAGCCTTCCCGTGTTACTCGTTATGAACCAGAACCATACCATATTTCGGTGGAATCGTATCTGAAAACTCCCCGTTGTACGTGCTGACAGGCTGCCCGGTTAATACATCTTTCCAGTCACCGGCACCCAGGTCGATGTCAACATACTGAGGCGAATCCGAATTATTGATCAACGTAACCACAGTTTCATTTTCAAAATTTCTTTTGAAAATGAAAAGCGATCTTTCATCTTCTGTTGTCAGTGTTTTATAAGTTCCAAGCTGCAGCGCTTTGGATTCACGCCGGATGTGTATCAATTTTTTATAATAATCGAATAATTTTTGATCCACGATATTTTTATCCGGTTCACGATCTTTACCAAAGGGATGGCTTGTTTCATCCTCGTAAGTCAAATCAGCCCATAACATCGGCTTGCGCTCGTCAGGATCGCTTGCGCCCCACATGCCGACCTCGTCGCCGTAAAAGATCATCGGTGCACCGATGTAGGTCATCTGGAACAGCAGGATCAATTTTTGAATTTTGCGATGCTCGGCAGATGGTTTGGTGACATCATAATCACGGTTTGCTTCGACCCGGTTCTGATGTCCGTAAATGCGATCCGGATTCATGATCATCGATGCCAGCCGATCCGTGTCGTGGCTGTCCATCAAATTTTGCAGCACGTAATTAACGTCCTGTGGATAATCCTCTCGCACGGTGGCTAATTCGGCATCAAATTCGGACGCGCTGATTTTCTTTTCTTGATTGATAAAAAATTTGGTTACTGCCGCAGCGAAACGGTAATTCATCACTGCATCGAACATATCGCCCTGGAGCCACGGCGCGGCATTGAACATTTTATCCGGCCAGTCTTCCCACCACACTTCGCCGACGAGATAGGATTCGGGATTAACGGAGCGTGTGAATGTCCGAAATTTGCGCCAGGAAGCTTCAGTCACTTTCTCTGCCACATCCAGCCGCCAGCCGTCGATACCGTCTTCGGGATTGCCGTCACCATTGGGATCCATCCAGCGCAGGATCACGGCTTTGAAATAATCCCAGGCATCGTCCACAAATCCGTTCTCTTCATCCTCACGGATTTCGGGCATGCTTTTGACATTTGCCCAGCTTTCGTATTCGAACTCATCTTTTTCGGTTTCAGGATTATCCCATTTTTTTACTGTAAACCATTCCGCATATTTCGAATCGCGCTGATTCTCTCGTAAATCTTCGAATGCGAAAAAATTGTAACCGACATGATTGAACACACCATCGATAATCACGCGGATGTTGCGGCTGTGGCATTCATCGATCAGCTTCAAAAAAAGGCTGTCTGCGGCTGTCCATTTCCATGTGGATGGATCATCGGGAATTTCGGATCGCATGATCTTCTTGTCGCCCTCCGGATCGGGACCGAAGTTATCGTCGATATGATGATGAAGAGTGGCATCGTATTTATGTAGCGACGGTGATTCAAATAGCGGATTGAAATAAATCGCATTAATGCCCAATTCCTGTAAATAATCGAGCCTGTTTAAAATACCCTGCAAATCGCCGCCGAATCGTCGGCGCTGTGCATTGTAGTAAAATCCCTTTTTATTCGCCTTTTCCCATGGCTGCAGTTTGTACCAGTCCGCTGTCCAGGGAACAATCTGAAATTCGGAAGTGTCGTTAAAAGGCCATGTACCCATCATATCCTGTAATTGCGGATCGTTGTCAGGATCGCCATTCCGAAATCGCTCCGGAAAGATTTGATACCACACGACTTTCTTTGCCCATTCCGGCGGTTCATGGCAAAATGATTGTTGAAATTGGAATAAAACGAGAATGATCAAAACAGGAATTGCAACGAAGAAACGAATTTTTTTAGACATTTTAAAACCTAATTTTTTTAGATGAAAATGGTGGTGATAAGCATTTGATAAAATAACAGAATATGGTAATTCTCTGGAAGCACTTCCAAGCAAATACGAATTAGTATACAAAAATTAAAGATAATTGTCAAGTATTTTTTCTTCTTGCTTTTCTTTGAAAATATTGATAATTTATGTCAAAATCTTTACAAGGGTAATTAAGAAGAAAACATATATGTACATTCTTGGAATATCTGCTTATTACCATGACAGCGCTGCATGTCTGATCGAAGATGGGAAAATTCTCGCCGCTGCGCAGGAGGAGCGTTTCACCCGCAAAAAACACGATCACGCGTTTCCGAAAAATGCGATCCGGTTTTGTCTGGATTACAGAAATATTTCTGGCAAAGATCTTGATTATGTAGCATTTTATGACAAGCCTTTTCTGAAATTCGAACGCATTCTGGAAACATACCTGCAGTACGCGCCGCTGGGAATCCGGTCGTTCATTAAAGCGATGCCATTGTGGATCAAGCAGAAATTATGGATCAAGCAATTGATCCAGGATGAGCTAAATTTTGAAGGCACCATAATTTTCCCGGAGCATCATGAATCACACGCCGCGTCTGCGTTTTTCCCGTCGCCGTTTCAGGAAGCAGCATTTTTAACCGTGGACGGCGTCGGCGAATGGACGACCACCAGCTATGGTATTGGGAAAGATAATGAGGTGGAAATACACGCCGATATTCAATTCCCGCACTCGCTGGGATTGCTGTATTCGGCGTTCACATATTACACCGGTTTCAAAGTCAATTCCGGCGAATATAAACTCATGGGACTTGCACCATATGGCGAGCCCAGATATGTGGATGTGATTTTAAACGAGCTGATGGATTTGAAGGAAGATGGCTCGTTCGAACTGAATATGAAATATTTCAACTACTGCGCCGGACTGACTATGACGAATCGGCGGTTTCACAAACTGTTCGGAGGTCCGCCACGGAAACCGGAATCACAATTGACACAACGGGATATGGACCTGGCACGCTCGGTTCAGGACGTGACCGAAGAAGTGATTCTGCGGATGGCACGACATATCAAAAAGGAAACCGGGCAGGATTATCTGTGCCTGGCTGGTGGCGTATCACTCAATTGCGTGGCGAACGGAAAATTGCTGCGGCAAGGACTTTTCAAAGATGTCTGGATTCAGCCGGCTGCCGGAGATGCAGGTGGTGCACTGGGTGCAGCGCTGTTCGCATGGTATCAGTATCTCGGCAACGATCGCGTTGCCGATACCCGGCAGGATGCGCAGCACGGCTCCTATCTCGGACCCGAATACATAAACGGCGTTGTTTTGGATTATCTTCGATCGAACGATATTCCATTTACAGAATTACACAACGATGAAATTCCAACTGTGGTTGCCGATTTGCTGGCGACGGAAAAAGTCGTCGGCTGGTTCCAGGGAAGAATGGAGTTCGGACCACGGGCGCTGGGTTCGCGCTCCATCATTGGCGATGCCCGGTCGTCAAAGATGCAGCAGACTATGAACCTGAAGATCAAATTTCGCGAGAGCTTTCGTCCATTCGCACCGTCGGTGCTTGCAGAACGGGTGACGGAGTATTTTGATATCGACCGCGCCAGTCCGTACATGCTGCTGGTTGCGAATATTAACGAGCAGCGGCAGAAAAAAAACTCAGGCGCCGAAGAAGATCTGTCGGGACTCGATAAATTGAAAGTCGTCCGATCCGAGCTGCCTGCAATCACACATGTGGATTATTCGGCACGTATTCAGACTGTGCACCGGGATACAAATCCGCTGTATTATGAATTGATCAAAAAATTCGATGAAAAATACGGTTCGCCGGTGATTATTAATACCTCATTCAATGTGCGCGGGGAGCCGATTGTATGCACGCCGGAGGATGCCTATCTCTGCTTTATGCGCACGGATATGGATTATCTGATCATCGGAAATTATCTGCTGGATAAAAAGAATCAGAAGCCCCTGGATCGGGATATAAACTGGCAACAAAAATTTGTACTGGATTGAAAAAATGCTGTGGCAGGAAATTACAAATATCGATAGCTCGGTGAAAGAACTGAAAAAATTCGGAATCACCGTCGGCATTGTGCTGGGAGTGATCGGCAGCACGCTTTTGATCATGGGAAAGATTAATTATCTTTGTTTTCTCATCCCCGCGGCGCTGCTTCTGATCTCGGCGTTCATCATTCCGAAATTACTACTGCCGTTCCAGAAAATCTGGATGACCATCGCGGTCATCCTCGGCTGGATTATGACCCGCATCATTCTGAGCGTGCTTTTTTACCTGATCGTCACGCCGATTTCAATTATTGCAAAGTTATTCGGCAAACAATTTTTAGATGTCAAATGGGTTCGATCACAGCAAAGCTACTGGAACCGCCGCGAGCGAGGGGAGACCGTTCCTACAAAATACGAAAATCAATTCTGAGGGAGAAATATTCATGGGCAAAATTGCTATCGTCAAAGAATTTTGGGAATTTCTGAAAGTCCGGAAAAAATGGTGGCTCATGCCAATTATTATTTTTCTGGTGTTACTGGGTGCGATTATCGTGTTAACGGAGGGATCTGCGATTGCGCCGTTTATTTATACACTTTTTTAGTGATACGTTGAA
>WJJN01000494.1 GCA_014729735.1 Candidatus Zhuqueibacterota bacterium | reverse complement strand
TGATGAAGCTGTTTCGCAGTAATCCGCTGGACATCAGGTTGGAAAAAGGCTCTTACTGGAGCGAGTGCAAACAAAAGCCGGCTGAATTGGACCTTTATTTAAACCAATTCTAAAACGTATGAAGAACTCTGGAAATATATTGCAACAGGTCAATCAGTTTTATGAAGATCATCCTTTTCCCGGATTCGATATACGCCGTTACAGTTATTCCGAAGATTTACGTCGGCAGGCGAGCTGGTTCGGCAGGTTTTTGGATGCCCAGATCCCGTTTCATTGCCGTGTGCTGGATGCAGGGTGCGGCACTGGTCAATTAGCGAACTTTCTGGCGCTGAAACAGCGGCAGGTACTTGGAATCGATTACTCGGCGCAGTCTATCGCAAAGGCGGACGCCCTTCGGGAAAGACTGCAGATCAAATCAGCGACATTTCGAAGAGCGAACATTCTGGAGCCGATTCCCGAATCCGCAGAGTTCGATTACGTACTGTCGCTGGGCGTACTGCATCATACCAGCGATCCGTACAAAGGATTTCAAAATCTGGTGCATGCTGCTAAAAACGGCGGTTATCTGGTGATTGGACTGTATAATCCGTTTGGCAGAATTCCGGTTAAAATGCGTCGGCTGTTAAGAAGAATGTTTCGAACTTCCGGTATCGAAAAAAAGGCAGTGCAACGACAACTTGTGACCGGGCACGAGGATTTTGAAAAAAACGAAAGCTGGCTCGCGGATCAATATTATCATCCCCATGAGTCCACGCATTCCATTGGCGAAGTGCTGAACTGGTTCGATAAAAACGGTATCGAATATATAAACGCGATGCCGCCAATCGAGATATTTCGTTCAATGAAAAATAATCACCGCGCATTTTCCAAACCCGCCGTTGCTACATGGCGCCACGGCTTTATCTCACAATTTCTGGTTCAATTGAAATGGATTTTGAGCCTTCGTGATAACGGGGGATATTTCACCATCATCGGTCGCAAACTATGAATATTTTGGGAGTCTCTGCTTTTTTTCATGATGCTGCCGCCTGTCTGCTTCAGGATGGAAAACTAATCGCCGCTGCTTCGGAAGAACGATTCACCCGCATCAAGAACGATTCATCATTTCCGGTGAACGCCGTGGAATATTGTCTGCGCGAAGGCAAAATCATCATTGATGATGTCGATTATGTCATTTTTTATGAAAAGCCATTTCGAAAATTCGACCGCATTTTGACAACCTGTTTTGCCTCGTACCCCGGTAGTATTCGAGCATTTTTAAAGGAATTACCGGCGTGGTTAAAACAGAAACTCTGGATGCCGCGCCTCATCGAACATGAACTCCATTATGAGGGACCGATACTGTTTTGCGATCACCAACTATCGCACGCTGCCGCCGCGTTTCTCCTGTCGCCATTTGAACAGGCAGCGATTCTGACAGTCGATAGCAGAGGGGAGTGGGATACTGCCAGTTACGGTCTCGGCAATGGAACAAAGATCGATCTGCATAAAATAATTCGTTATCCACACTCGCTCGGACTTCTGTATAGCGCATTTACCTATTATCTGGGCTTTAATGTAAATAGTGACGAATACAAAGTCATGGAACTGGCATCATACGGTACGCCGCGATTTATAGACAAGGTCAAACAACTTATTGATATTCGCGAAGACGGCAGCTTTAAGTTGAATTTGAAATTTTTTGGATACCACCACAGCTCGCGGATGACGAATGCCCGATTTCACCGGCTATTCGGTGGACCGCCGCGTATTCTCGGAGAAGAAATCAAGGAATTCCATGTAGATATCGCCGCCAGTATTCAGTCAGTGATCGAAGAGATTCTGTTAAAAATAGCGCAACATCTGCACCGGGAAACCGGACTATCAGATTTATGCTTTGCCGGTGGCTTGGCGTTTAACTGCTATGTCAATGGAAAATTGTTACGAGAAACACCGTTTAAAAATCTTCACATACAGCCCGCAGCAGGAGATGCCGGTGCGGCAATCGGTGCCGCTTGTTTTGCACATAATTCACTGTTAAAAAATAAGCAGCGCCATGAATTGATGCACCTCTATCTTGGACCAGGCTTCCACACTGATGAAATAAAGCTATTTTTGTCAAACGAAGGCATCTCTTTTATGGAATACCACTCGGAGCAATTGGTTGAAAAAACTGCTGCACTGATAGCAGAAGATAAAGTCATCGGCTGGTTCCATGGACGGATGGAATTCGGTCCACGGGGACTTGGCAATCGCGGCATCTTGGCAAATCCCGGAAATGCCGGAATGAAAAATATTTTAATTAAGAAAATAAAGTCCGGAAAGGATTTTCTACCCATTGCAGCGGCGATTCTTCAAGAAGATGCAGCAGAATATTTCGAGTTCGATCGAGTCAGTCCTCTTATGTCCTTTGTTGCTCAGGTAAGAGATGAAAAGCGTGCTGAAATTCCTGCTGTGACTCATGTCGATGGAAGCGCCCGATTACAGATAGTCAACCGTGAACAGAACCCGCTTTTTTACAGGCTGCTGGAAGCCTTTAAACGAAAAACGGGTTGTCCTGTGCTGATCAATACGTCATTCAATTTATGCGAAGAACCGATTGTATGTACCCCGCGGGAAGCATTTAGATTCTTTCAAGAGACAGAAATGGATTGTCTGGTCATGGGAAATTGTCTCATCGAAAAGCAGGGTTAACGCAATCACTTTCTGCTTGACATTACCATTAATTTTGTCTATAATAAGATTTTGGCACTTTTCTAAAGCATTGATTATAGTAATATAAAATAAGGAAATTCAGATCTGGAACCTGCAAAAAATATTTGGAATACATGTTGGCTATTAATTATTTTAATCAATATTGCCTTTGCTCAAAATCAAGGTGAAATAAAACTGCAATCTGCTCACGCAGGAGAAATTGACAAAATCATTCTTGTTTATTCACAAACTGCTGAAATCGGTGTCATTTCACTGGTGGATATTCTGAAAGCCCTGCCGCAGGTTGAAACCATTGTGATCAATCAATTCAGTCAGAGTTCATCGGAATTTGGACTGCTCGTTTCAAGTTTAAATCAAGATAAGTTGGGATTTAATTCACAGGGTATCCCGCGACTACAATTTGTGCAAGATGCGCGGGCTTATGGTCCCTGGCCCCGGGATCAGGTACTGGTTGATACAGATGGTAGATTAATCGTGAGCGCCTCGAAACATCATGAATTAAGGGAAACGTTTCTCTCTCTTGATGAGTTAAATGATATAAGTGTACAGAAAAGCAGCATGTCCTTCATCGGCGCACAGTTTCTTGTTGCCGGTAATAGATTGCTCTGTCCCGAAAATATGGACATCGATTCGGCGATCGGTCACAGATCTGTGCGAGTTCCCGCGCCATCATTAAACGACTTTCATCTCGATTTGCTGGTGATGCCGCTCAGCGAAAATGTCATCGCAGTAGGCGATGTGGAAATGACTCGCCATTTGTTGTTGAAACTCGATCGCAGCGAACAGAAAAAGTTGATTGCCCGCTGGGCTGTTGAATTCGCCGTTTCAGCAGGTAATATCGATCTGAAATGGGAAGGAAATTCATTTTCATACAGGAAGTTGAACAAACCGGGATTAATTCAGCCGCAGATGTTAGAGGATAAATTAGCCATACTCAGCGAATTATTACAACCCGGCGAATTTACGAAAGCTGTGCTGTCGGAGCCTGCGTTTGGCTGGGACGACCGGATCGCAGAGACATTGAAAGACGAGGGTTTCGAGGTAGTGCGAATTCCTTTCTGGCGCGGCAGATACGGTCGTGAAACAGGGAAAAAGAAACATGGATTACCGATGTTGTGTTATCCTAATTGCCTTGTCTGGAATGAAGGCATATTAATGCCGGTTTATGGCATTAAACATATCGATCAATTGAGCCAGAACGTGCTGGCATCTGCCTCGGGAAAATCGGTATTTCCGGTGAAAGGAAGCGCAATTTTAGGATACGGCTATTCAGGTCCTCATTGTATTACAATTGGGTTCAGAAAATAAATATTAAGTTTCGGAGAAACAAATGATTAAAAAAAATATATTTCTTTGTTTTATGATGCTCGCACTTGGCGGGTCTTCGCTGCTTGCAATTGCCCCTCCCAAAAAAGGCGTGAAACCACCTGAAAATT
>WJJN01000493.1 GCA_014729735.1 Candidatus Zhuqueibacterota bacterium | reverse complement strand
TTTCAACCCGGTCATCGATGGATTACAAAGATAGAGATCAAACCCGAAAGATAATATTTATAATAGTATGGAAAAAAGACAAGTGCGATCAAACAAAATAAAAATATTTTTCATTGCGGCAGCTATATTTTTCGTGCAAAAAATAATACTGCCAGACCTGAATTATGCGCAGGAAAATAAAAAATTAACTTTCGATCTGCATACTGCTCGACAGTACGCAATCCAACACAGTTACGACGCTCAAAATTCCCGGCTGGACATCGTGGCTGCCAAAAAGAAACTCAGAGAGGTTACGGCTGGCGGGTTGCCCCAGATTTCCGGCAGCGTTAGTTTCAACGATTATTTAGACATTCCAACTTCGCTCATTCCGGGAGAAATTTTTGGAGGTGAACCGGGTTCCACCATAGCAGTTCGATTTGGCAGGCAGTATAATGCAACATTGGGAATATCTGCCAATCAACTTATCTTTAGCGGAAGTTATTTCGTGGGTTTGCAGGCATCAAAGATCTTTTTGACCCTGATGGAGCAGAATCTGGAACGGTCGCAATTGGATGTCGAAGAGCTGGTCACTCAAACCTATTACCTGGTGCTCGTCACAGAGGAAAACCTTGATATTCTGGAAGAAAACCTGCAGAATCTGGAAAAGACCCATTACGAAATTCAGGAGTTATTTAAAGAAGGTTTCGTGGAAGAAACAGATGTCAAACAACTGCAGATTTCTGTCACACAGCTCAAGAGTACTATCAATACCGTCAAACAACAAATCGATGTAACCTATAAATTACTCAAATTCCAGATGGGAATTGACCTGAACAGAGAGATCGGGCTTACGGAAAATCTGAATGCCATTGTAAGCCGTGTAAACATCCCGTCTTTGCGGGACAGGGAATTTATTTTACAGGATAACATCAATTACAGGCTGCTATCTACGCAACTGCTGTTATCAAAAAAGAATCTGTTGAATGAGAAAATGAAATTTCTGCCTACTATTTCCGGATTTGCTACTTACCAGAGAAACGCGCAACGGGATCAATTCAACCTGTTCGATCCGCACGAACGATGGTATCCGACGACAATTGTTGGATTGAGTTTAAACATACCGATCTTCACCAGCGGGGCGCGTATCTACAAAATGCAGCAAGCCCGGGTTGATGTCAGGAAAGCGGAAGTCAATTTGAGAAAAGCCGAACAAGGATTGCAGCTACAATACGCGCAAGCCAGAACCGGCTTGATTTCTACTTTTGATAATTATAAAAATTCCGAAGCAAATATGGAGTTAGCCGGGGATGTTTACAATGTGACGCTGGAAAAATACAGAGAAGGTGTTTCTACCAGCCAGGAGTTGACACAAACGCACAATCAATATCTTGCAGCGCAGTCGGAGTACATCACTGCCAAATCCGAATTGCTGAATGCAAAAAATAAAATGGATAAGTTATTAGAGAGTTACTGAAAAATCAACTGGTCAGGTATTAACTATGAAAAAACAAATTATTTTTATCATTATATCGATTTTCCTGTTTTCATGCGGGTCAAAGGATAAACAAGCTCGTCTGCAAGAGCTGGAAGCCCGGCGCGACGCATTAGATCGAAAGATCGAAGAATTAAGAACAGAAATCCGGACAACAAAAGAATCAGGTCAGAATGGAAAGATCGCATACGTCAACCTGGATACCGTCCGCACTGGTATGTTTAAACATTATATCCAGGTTCAGGGAACAGTCGAATCGGATAACAATATTTCCATTCCGCCACAGGCATCGGGAGTTGTGAAGAAAATTTATGTAAAGGAAGGAGATAAAGTTTCCAGAGGGCAACTACTTGCGGAGCTGGATGGCGCCATTTATGAAAGTAATATTGCTGAACTGGAAAACAGCCTGAAACTGGCTACGACTATTTTCGAGAGACGGCAACGATTGTGGAATAAGAATATAGGCAGCGAAATTGAATATTTACAGGCGAAAAACAACAAGGAAGGTCTGGAGAAAAAGCTGAAGACTGTAAAAGAGCAATACAAACTGACCAAACTAACTGCGCCGATCAATGGGACGGTTGATGAGATCAGAATAAAGGAAGGCGAAGCAGCCTCTGCCGGAATAGGGGCAATCAGGATCGTGAAGCTCTCCGCATTGAAGATCAAAGCCAAACTTTCGGAAAATTATGTTTCACAGGTTCGAACAGGAGATACCGTAAGTGTGTACATCCCGACTATTGATCTGAAATTCAAACAGGTGATAAATGCCGTCGCCCAGGTTATCGATCCGCAGAACCGGACGTTTGACGTCGAACTTAAGATTCATGAAGTCAGCAATTTAATTAAACCGAATATGCTGGCTGTTCTCACAATTAATGACTACAGCAATTCACACGCAATTACAGTGCCAATAAATATATTACAAAAAACAGGGGAGGATATTTTTCTCTTTGTTGCCAATAATAAGCCTGATGCTGAGGGTGAACAATGGATCGCTGAGCGGCGAATCGTGATTCCCGGCAAATCACAGGATGACAGGTTTGAAATTAAAAAAGGATTGCAGGCAGGAGAACAGGTTGTCGTATTCGGATACCAGGATCTGGCTGATGGACAAACACTCAAGTTGAGCTCAAATTAGGAAGACCTTGAAGGTATTAATAAAATATAATACCTGAAAGGTTATTTTGCGCTTTTTTTTAGCAAACAAGGACATTTCATGAAAGAATTCAAATTATCAAACCTTGCTGTTGAGAATAAAACAACCGTTTATATTTTCACCGTTATTCTGATCATCTTTGGCGTCATGCAATATCAGTCTACTCCCAAAGAGAAATTCCCGGATATTGTCTTCCCCTATTTTATGATCACTACCATCAATCCCGGAACTTCGCCGGCAGATGTGGAGAACCTGATCACCCGACCGATCGAAAAAGAGCTGAAGGGAATTGACGGCGTTAAACATATTACCAGCCAGTCGCTGCAGGATTATTCATTGATCATAATTGAATTTGAAGTCAGCGCCGACGAAATGCAGGCATATCTTGATGTAAAAAAAGCAGTGGATGATTCCCGCACAGAGCTGCCAAACGATCTGTTCCAGGAACCGGAAATAAAGCAAATCGATGTTTCTGAAATTCCTATTCTTTACGTTAACCTGTCCGGTGATTTAGGACTGGTAAAACTGAAAAGCTATGCCGACGATTTGCAGGATGAAATTGAGGCGCTGGAGGAGATAACCCGTGTGGATATGATCGGCGCACTGGATCGGGAAATACAAATCAATGTTGATCTTTACAAAATGCAGGCTGCCGGGCTTTCTTTCAACAGAATTCAGGGCGCCGTTGCATCAGAAAATCTGACCATTTCCGGTGGTTTGGTGTCTACCGCCGGGATGAAACGGAATTTCCGCGTGGTTGGAGAGTTTAAAAAAGTCGCACAGATCGGCAATATTCTTTTGAAAGAAGGAGTATATTTGAAGGACATTGCCGATGTTATTGACGGATTCCACGACCGCGAAAGCTATGCCCGCTTGAACGGTCAGGACGTGATCACTCTGGCTGTCATCAAAAGAACCGGACAGAACCTGATTGTTGCCGTGGATAAAATCAATGCGATCCTTGATAAATTCAAGGAAAAAGCTTCCCCCAACCTGGAGATAATAACGACAGCAGACAGCAGCACTCAAACCCGCAATTCAGTGAACGATCTTTTCAATACCATCATCCTGGGATTTATTGTCGTTGTATTTATCCTCATGTTTTTTATGGGTGAATTAGATGCCGTTTTCGTGGGAGTTGCCATTCCTTTATCGATGTTGATTACCTTTATCGTGATTCCGGTCATCGGCTTTACAATGAATATGGTCGTATTGATGTCATTTATCCTGGTGCTGGGAATCGTGGTGGATAATTCTATCGTGGTCATCGAAAATATCTACCGGCATTTTACAACCACGGCAAATCTTTCTATCGCCCAGGCAACCAAACGGGCTGTTGGCGAAGTTGCTGTACCAGTATTAACAGGAACGCTCACAACGATGGCGCCGTTTTTTCCGCTGGTTTTTATGCCTGGAATCCCTGGAAAATTTATTTCATTTTTGCCAATTACCATCATTGTTACGCTAACCGCCTCAATGCTGGTCGCCTATTTTATCAACCCTGTATTTGCAGTTTCATTTATGAAGAATAACAAAAACCAGCAAAACAGCAAGGAATCTTACAATAAAAGAAAGATTTTGAGACGATCAATCATCTCGGCTATTGTCGCGATTATTTTTTACATAACGGGTCCCATGTTTATAGCAAATCTCATTGCATTTGGACTCATTCTTTATCTCTTATTAAAATTTGTGATAGTTCATCTGATTGAGAGATTTCAAAAACGAATATTGCCGGCGTTTATGTCTAGCTATCGCAAAACCCTGGCATTTGTTCTGTATGGGAAACGTCCTTACATGCTGGTCGGGGCAACAGTCGTGCTGTTATTTCTCAGCTTTATTTTGCTGGGAATTGCTGCGCCCAAAGTGGTATTTTTCCCAAGTGGAGATCCAAATTACATCTATGTTTACATCACCATGCCCGAAGGCACACACATCGCAGTCACCGATTCAATGACAACCGTTGTGGAAGAACGTGTTTATGATGTTCTGGGCAGAAATAATCCGGATGTAGAATCGGTTGTGTCCAATGTCGCTACCAACGCCGGCAGCAGCATTTTCGAGCGGTCCACACAGGAAAAATTAGCCAAAGTCACCATATCATTTGTGGAATATAAATACCGCACTTCGGGTAAGTCTACATTGCAGTATTTGAATGAAATTCGCCAACGGATGAAAGGCATGGCTGGCACTGAAATCGAAGTAGCCCGTGAACGGATGGGACCGCCAACCGGAAAAGCGATTAACATCGAAATCAGTGGTGAGAATATTGAAACTCTGGTGGATATAAGTGAAAATTTGAAAAAATTCATAGAGTCATTGCAGATTCCGGGCATCGAAGACTTGCAATCTGATATGGAAATTCACAAACCGGAGATCATTTTAAATATCGACAGGGACAAAGCCAGTCAATTGGGCATCAGTACGGCAGCAGTGGGAATGATGCTGCGCACAGCCATTTATGGCAGCGAAGTTTCCACATTCCGCGAGGGTGAAGATGAATACCCGATACAGTTGCGCCTCGATAAAAAATACCGCTACGATCTGGATGTACTGCTCAGC
>WJJN01000492.1 GCA_014729735.1 Candidatus Zhuqueibacterota bacterium | reverse complement strand
CCGGAAATCGTTCTGCTCCAACGAGGCTGGAAGTTCGCGCAGAAGTGATCCTCGGTAATAAAGAATTCATTAGTTTGAACGAGCAGCGACAGAAAGCAGGCGAGCCGATATTCGCCAATCCGCGCAATGCTGCCGCCGGTTCGCTGCGTCAACTTGATCCCAGGATTACTGCCACACGACCGCTGGATATTTTCTGTCACGGCATCGGTCAGGTAACAGGTGTTTCATTTCAAACCTATGATGAATTCTTGACTGCCATTCGTGACTGGGGCTTGAAAGTGAATCCCCTGCGGAGAAAATGTCACGGCATTTCGGAAGTGATCGATTTTTACAGGGAAATGGAGGAAAAGCGGGAAAGTCTGGGCTACGAGATCGACGGTGTAGTAATCAAAGTGAATGATCTTGAACTGCGGGAACGAGTCGGCGTGAAGACGCGCAGTCCCCGCTGGGCAATCGCCTACAAATTCCCGGCGCGGCAGGAAACGACACAAATCGAAGACATCATCGCACAAGTCGGACGAACCGGTATCGTGACGCCGGTTGCGATCATGAAACCTGTTCGCATCGGCGGTGTGGAGGTTCGCCGGGCAACGATGCACAATCAGGACGAAATCGACAAAAAGGATGTGCGTATCGGCGACTGGGTCGTCGTGCAGCGTGCGGGCGATGTGATTCCGGAAGTCGTCAAAGTCATCAAAAGCAAGCGTCCGAGGGATACAAAGAAATATCAGATACCGGATTCATGTCCGGTCTGTGGTTCAAACGTGGTCCGTGTCGAGGGGGAAGCAGCGCATCGCTGCCAGAATATCTCGTGTCCTGCGCAGCTTAAGGAGAGCATCAAACATTTCTCATCGCGCAACGCGATGGATATCGAGGGACTGGGCGACAAGCTGGTCAATCAACTGGTGGAGCGTGGAAAAGTCAAAGATTTTGCAGATTTATATTTGATCAATAAAGATGACTGGTCGAACCTGGAACGAATGGCTGAAAAATCGGCGCAGAACATCATTGATGCGCTTGAGAAAAGCAAGCATGTCCCGGCGGACAGATTCATTTATGCATTGGGAATCCGTTTCGTGGGAGAACATGTATCGCGACTGCTTGTCAATCATTTCAAAACACTGGAAAATCTTAAACACGCGGATTATGAAGAATTGATTTCCATTCATGAAATCGGTCCCCAGGTTGCCCGCAGCGTGGTAGAGTTCTTTCAGGAGCAGCAAAATTTGCAGACCATCGACAGGTTACTGAAGGCGGGAATTAGTCTCGCAGAGTTAGAGCAGCAAACCAGTGATAAACTTGCGGGCAAAACATTCGTGCTCACCGGCGCGCTGGAAAATTTCACGCGAGCAGAAGCGAAGAATATCATTGAATCTCTTGGCGGACGAGTTGCATCTGCGGTAAGTAAATCCACGGATTTTGTGCTGATAGGGAGCGATCCCGGTTCTAAAGCTGATAAAGCAAAAGAATTGGGCATCAAAATCATCGGTGAAAGCGAATTTCAGGAAATGATTTTTTAAGTTATACCTCTTTATAAAGAGGGCAATTATATCTCACTAAAATCAGGTTGATAATTTTCTAACTAAAATTCGGGTTCGTTGTTCTGGACAGTTTAAGTTACATTTTCGATCATATTTGGCAAGCGGTTTCATTGACGATTAGCATTTTTTTAACCTTGTTTCTACCGATCATCATTTTGTGCACCATTTTGAATTTGATTGCAAACGCACAAAATCGGCATCTGTATTACATTGGCGGCTGGAAAGGATTGCTGGTTACAGCATGGATCGGAACACCAATTCACGAATTCAGCCACATTATCGCAGCACTGCTCACAGGACATAAAATTGTGGATTTTAAATTATTCGAGCCAGACGAGCGAACAGGCACATTGGGCTACGTTTCACATTCCTATAATCCGAACAATTTCTATCAATCGGTGGTTGGAAACACGATAATTCCGATTGCTCCCTTTTTTGGCGGTGCGCTTGCGATCTATTTTTTGACGTATTTTCTGTTGCCCGGTTTTTCGCTCTATTCCGCAGATGTGCCGCGAGTGCATTTTATCACATCGCAAAATGCACTTGTCTGGCAAAACTATGTCATGTTTGGAAAATCAGTGCTCGCTTTTTTTCAGTTTCTCGTGTTCAAAATTCAGCAAGCAGGATTAGTGACCAAGTGGCATTTTTACGTATCGCTGTTTATGTTATTTGGAATTGCGAACCATCTTTCTCCGTCCGGTGCGGATTTTCAGAATTTCTGGCAGCCATTACTTGCGATTATAATATTCACGATATTACTCAATCTTATCATTTTGCCGTTTACTCAGGGTTCGATGGCGATTATTGAGGTCGCATCAAAATATATTATGCTGGCAACACCGATTCTGCTGCTGGCACTGTTCATAAGCTTTATCGGATTTACATTGACTTACATCATTTATTTAATAGTAGCGATATTCAAAGGATAATAAGAGAGAAAGGAGAAGCTCGTGAATTATCATCCATATGTGGCACGTTATGAAAACATGATTTACAACCGCTGCGGAAGGAGCGGTTTGCTTTTGCCTGCAATATCCCTGGGATTGTGGCACAATTTCGGAGGCGTCGATCAGTTCGAAAATTCACGCGCCATAATTCGCAGGGCATTCGATTTGGGCATCACACATTTTGATCTGGCAAATAATTACGGTCCCCCGCCTGGCTCGGCAGAGATTAATTTCGGCAGAATTTTAAAGCAAGATTTTAGAGGCTGCCGTGATGAGATGATTATCTCCACGAAAGCCGGATATTACATGTGGCCCGGTCCCTACGGAGACTGGGGATCACGCAAATATCTGCTTGCCAGTCTCGACCAAAGTTTGAAACGGCTGGGACTTGAGTATGTAGACATCTTTTACCATCACCGTCCTGATCCGGAATGTCCCCTGGAAGAAACTATGGGTGCGCTGGATTCCGCGGTGCGTCAGGGAAAAGCACTTTATGTCGGAATTTCCACTTATAGTCCGGAAGATACGCGGCGGGCAGCAAAAATTTTAGAAGAAATGGGAACCCCCTGTTTTATCCATCAGCCGAAATACAATATGTTTGTACGTTGGATTGAGGACGGACTTCTCGACACGCTGGAAGAATTGGGCATAGGCTGCATCACTTTTACACCATTGGCACAGGGACTACTGACCCAGAAATATCTCGAAGGGATCCCTGAGGATTCCCGGGCTGCAAAAGAACATGGATTTTTACAACGGGAACACATTACGCCTGGCAAAATCGCAACGATTCGTCAATTAAACAAAATCGCCGAAGAGCGACATCAAACCCTGGCGCAAATGGCGATAGCCTGGATATTACGACACAAAGCGGTGACATCTGTTCTTGTTGGCGTCAGTAAAGTCAGGCAGCTCGAAGCCAATGTTGCTGCTCTGGATAATTTATCGTTCACAAACGAGGAACTTTCTGCTATCGATAAACTTTTAAATTCAAATAAAAATACTTGACAATTAAATATTTTTTATTTATATAGTACAACTAACTTACTATGGATTGCGACGTGAGATGAAACACGCCCTGGAAGTATATTTCGAGAACCGGTTGATTTTTCAAAGCGACAAGAAATGGCTTTATCCGTTATTCGATTTTGAAAATTTTTTAATAGAAAATAATTCATATTCACCGTCCGAACTGATGGTTTACGATAAAATCGTGGGTCGGGCTGCAGCACTG
>WJJN01000491.1 GCA_014729735.1 Candidatus Zhuqueibacterota bacterium | reverse complement strand
TTCAATAAACAATTGCAATTCGGACTCGATGAAAAAGATTTAGCTTCGCTCGAAATAATTACAGAAGGCTGGATTACAGGCTTGCAGTTGGCTGCTTTATCAATGCAGAGTTGCGACGACAAATCGGCGTTTATCAATAATTTCACCGGTAGCAATCGCTACGTTGTCGATTATATGTTCGAGGAAGTGATCGCTCTGCAGTCAGAACAAGTCAGAAATTTTCTATTACGGACATCGATTTTAGATCGTTTTAATGCATCGCTTTGTGACGCTGTAACAAAACAGAACAATAGCAGGGAAATGCTGGACCATCTGGAGCGATCTAATCTTTTTATTTTTCCACTTGATAATGAGCGATGCTGGTATCGCTACCATCATCTTTTTGCTGACCTTTTAAGAAAACGCCTGCAAATGGAGTCGAACGGAAACGAACCGCAACTTTACCGACGTGCCAGTGACTGGTTCGAACAGCAGAATTTAATAAATGAAGCCGTGCACTCGGCGTTAGCGGGCAGGGACTATGAACGCGCGGTTTCGTTACTGGAAACAAACGCCGAATCAATGCTGATGCGCAGTGAAATCAGCACTCTGAATAGAATGCTGGAATCACTGCCTCAGGAAAATCTTCTGCAATCCCCTCATTTATGCATTTATAGCGCGATAGCAATGTTGCTAAATAGTCAACCGCTTTCAGAAGCAGAAGCCAGAGTTGACAATGCTAAAAATACAGATACAAGCCTGGTAGTGACCGGCGAAATAGCTGCTTTCCGGGCGCTGGTTGCATCCTATCAGGGACGCCTGGAAGAAAGTGTGAGTCTCTGCCAGCACGCCCTGAATGTTATGCCTCAGGAGCGGATATTTTTTCGTAGCTTTATCATTGGCTTTTTAGGATTAAATTATTTATGGACCGGAGAAATTCAGGCAGCCAGAAATGCCTTTCAGGAGGCTGTGAACACAGGTGTAAAAGTTGGCAATCTGATGATTTCTGTATTAGCGCAATCCCACTTGGCAGAATTATGTATCTTTGAAGCGGATTTGCATGCTGCGAAAGAAATATACGATGCTGCCTATCAATCTGCCATCGACGATCAAAAAAATGAACAACCTATTGCCGGTGTCGCGCTTATTGGTCTCGGAAATTTATACCGCGAATGGAACGACGACGATAAAGCTATGCGCCTTCTCACCAGAGGAATTGAATTAGTGAATCAATGGGGCGAAATCGGAGCGCTGAATGGCTACATTGGTTTAGCGATGATTCAAAAAAACAAGGGAGATTTTCCTGCTGCAAAAAATCTGCTGAAAAAAGCACAAATCCTCGCTGAAAATTTTGATGCAATGGAAATGGATGATATCATGGTAGCCAATAGCCAGGCTCTCATCGCCATCAGCGAAGGCAATACTTACTTTGTGACAAATTGGATTAAAAATCGCTCGATCGATCCGGATGAAGAGCCGGATTCTATTCCACAATCCATGAAATTGATACGCATTGCCGAATATTCAACACTCTGCCGCTTTTACCTCGCGTCAAATCAGTCAGATCAAGTTCTGCAGTTAATCGATAAGACTTTTGGAATCATTGAAGCTGAGGACTGGACGTATTTTAGATTGGATTATCTGCTGCTTCGTGCGATCGCACATAAAATGCTCGATGAACATAGAGAAGCTGTCGCATCTTTAAAAGAGGCGCTTGCCATCGGAGAACGCGGTTCGTTCATCCGAATTTTCATCGATTTTGGGCAACCAATGCTCGAATTATTGCAATCTATTTACAATGAACTCCCGTCGCATTCTCAGAAAAAGGTGGCGCCTTTTTCCAGAAAATACATCAAAAAATTGATCAAGGCATTTGATGTTTCAGCAGTTTCAAGAATGATAAAAGGGCTGGTTGAACCATTAAGCAAACGCGAACTTGAAGTTTTAAAACTGATTGCCGCAGGATTTACGAATCAGGAAATCGGCGAGCAGTTGTTCATTTCTCTGAATACCGTAAGAACACATACCAAAAAGATCAATTATAAACTCGACGTACACAACAGGACACAGGCAATTTCCAAAGCAAAGGAATTGGGAATATTGTAACATTCTTCATCTGCTGCGCGAGCAACTCTACCCAATTATCAAAAATCACCCCTAAAAATCACATCTTCATGTGATGACAAATATTGGTTTCGTTTCGTATATTGAAGAACATTACTCTTGGAACGGAAATGCCCTGAATGGGCAAAATCTTAAACAAAATTTCAGAACATCAAAAGGAGAACAATTTCATGAAACGATATTTTATTTTTATTCTTATTCCGCTATTTCTTGGATCAGTCTTAATCGGTCAGGAATTAACCGGGGACCAAATTGTCGATAAAGTAAACGAGCTACTCAGCCCGGAAACCAGCATCGGAAAAATGCAAATGACGATCACCACGACCTCCGGCGAAAAGCGCACATTCACTTATGAATCATGGAGCAAGAGCAAAGGCGAAAAAAATCTGGTTCGCTATCTTGAACCGAGGCGAGTCAAGGATCAGGCAGTGCTAATGCTAAACAATGCCGATGATATCTGGATGTATTTCCCGCGCACGCAGCGGGTTCGCAAACTGGCGACTCATGCAAAAAAGCAGAAAATGCAGGGCAGCGATTTCTCTTATGAAGACATGGGAAGCGGTGACACCTTTATCGAGGACTTCACAGCAACCCGACTCGAAGATGAATTCATGGAAGGATATGACTGTTACAAAATCGAGCTAAACCGAAAGCCGGACAGCGATGTTTCTTATTCGAGAATTATCATGTGGGTCATCAAAGAAAATTTCTATCCCATTGTGCTGGATTACTATAATGAGGATAATCCCGATCTCCATGAAAAACGTCTCATTCAAAGCGATATTCGCAATATCAATGGTATCCCCACAGCGATGAAAGCCGTGATGTACAACAAACGGGATAACTCACAAACATCGATGGAAATTTTAGAAGTGAAATATAACATTCCGCTAAAAGATAATCTTTTCACGGAAAGGAATCTGAAGAAATGACAAAACGAAATCTGATTTTACTCATTCTTGTTTTGCTTTGTAC
>WJJN01000063.1 GCA_014729735.1 Candidatus Zhuqueibacterota bacterium | reverse complement strand
TTTTGCCAACATCATTCTCATCGGCTTGAAGAATGTGCAACTGTCCAAAGAGGAAATGCGGGAAATGTTCCAGGATCAGGGACGGCAAGAAGTGCGCTCGTTGCAGAGGGGACTTGGGATTCTCGAAACCATTGCCGCCATCGCACCGTTGCTGGGTCTGCTTGGTACCGTGCTCGGCATGATCAAGGTCTTCGACGTGATTTCAGTGCAGGGGGTGGGACAAACCACTGCCCTTTCCGCGGGTATTTCCGAAGCACTGATCACCACTGTTGTCGGTTTGTCAATCGGCATCCCGACGCTGGTTTTTTATAATTATTTTTCAGATAAAGCGGAAAATCTGATTTTGGATATTGAAAAATATTCGAATGATCTGGAAAAAAAGATCCATTCGTTTAAAATGAATCATAACAGCGAAACATAATATGTGGTTTCTCATCATTGAATTTATCATCATGTTCATCGGACTGCCGCTGGTGGTCTATTTGGAAATTTTCAGAATACCAAAGCTTTTGGTATTATCGATCATCACCATTTATTGTGTCGTAATTTTAGTAAGGCAAAGAGCCTTTCGAAGCATTGAACCGACGGTTTCGCGCAAATCATATATGAAAAAAATTATGCGCCGTTTCATTCTGCTGGCGATTGTTATGCTGTTGTTAACACTGGTTATATCTCCAAAAACACTGTTCACGTTACCGCGCCAACGCACTGCTCTTTGGTTAGTTATCATGTTTTTATATCCACTGCTTTCTGCTTTTCCGCAGGAGCTTATATACCGGACATTTTTCTTTCACCGCTACGCGTCGATTTTTAAAAGCAGTATATTAATGATCGTTATGAGTGTGCTGACCTTCAGCTTTGTGCATATTATTTATGATAACATCCCGGCGATAATTTTCTCCCTGGTGGGCGGTTATCTATTTACAAGAACTTACCATGAAAGTCGATCCCTGCTGCTGGTGTCTTTCGAGCATGCTATCTACGGCGCATTTGTTTTCACCGTCGGGTTAGGACACTTTTTCTACGAAAAATTTTAATAAACGCTGATTAATAATTATGGATAAATCAATTCAGTCTATCGCTGAAATTTTTGATCTTAATACCCGACTGTTTCTGAATACGCTGGATGGCGCTGATGAGGCTGTTGCAAGCAAACGTCCGAACGCTTCCACGAATAGTATGCTGTTTATCGCCTGTCACCTGCTGGATGCCCGGTACTATATCGGAAGGTTGATCGGGCTCGATTGCGAATGTCCGTTTCAGGAAATATTCGATAAGGCGAATTCCATCGAAGATTTTACGGAATATCCGACATTGACGGAGATTCAATCCGGTTGGCAGGATATTTCGGATAAAATTGCATCCCGGATTAAGTCAATAAAGAAGAGCGATCTTTCAGCCCCAGCCCCATTCGAGGTGCCTGTATCAGACAAGACAATTTTCGGATTTCTCTCTTTCCTGGCACAGCATGAAAGCTATCACATCGGACAGCTTGCATTGCTCCGAAAATACTTCGGATTGGATGCGATGAAATATGATTGATCCTTGCGAAGCCTTAGAACCTTCGCAATGATAGAGCGCAACAAATATGAACGAAATGTACTTTTGATTATAGTTTCAAAAAATGGAGAATACCGGGCATGATTTCTCTGGAACAGGAAATCAAGCAGTATTTCACAAAGAATAATATTTCTTTCGACGATCATTCTTCTTCTTTAAAACTCCTTGATTTTGGTTTCGGTGACCGCGAATCCAAGCGATACTTTTCCTTTGATGCTAAAGAAAAATGTGAACCCTATCAAATTAAGAACTGGCGCCAGGCAAAAATTCCGGAAAAGCACCTGTTCATTTTAGATGATCTCGCTGCGCGCAAAATTCTCATTTTCGCACCTAATTCCGGTCTTGTGGTGCGCGACAATATTCATAAGTCCTATCATTTATTCACAATTGTCGATTTGTTTTTAATGCCAAAACTCCGCGTTAACCGCCAGATCAACCGTCAGGTTCAAACTCTGAAGGGCAAGTGGCTGATCGACCTGCGGCATGGATTGCACTGCCAAAGCCTCCCGGACGTTTTTCAGGCAATCGAGAGCTATCTCGATGATCGGGAGAATATCTTCACCAATACACTAAAATGCTACGGTGAGTATTATGGCGAACCTATCAATCGCGACGGAACAACCCGGATTCCGAAATACTGGGACAAAGATTATGACCGCACACGGTAGTTCATTAAAATAATTGTTGCATTATTAATAAATCTGTGCTAATTTACCTGTTGAATTTTCTGTATATAACCTAAAAAGGAGGAGCTTCGATGAAATCCCGTTATTTTTATTTAAGCACATTTTTGATGCTAATCATATTTATAATCTCGTGCAGCACAGTCCCGGTCACCGGCAGAAGACAGCTTGATTTAATTCCTACCTCAACGATGCTGTCCATGAGTTATCAGCAATATGATGAATTTCTGAAAAATCACGAGCTGAGTGATAATCAGAGACAGACGGCGATGGTGAAACGAGTTGGCACAAATATCCAAAAAGCGGTCGAGGAATACATGGCAGAAAATAATATGTCCGATCAGCTTGAGAATTACAAATGGGAGTTCAATTTAATAGAGAGCGAGGAAGTAAATGCCTGGGCAATGCCAGGTGGAAAAGTTGTTATATATACCGGTATACTGGAAGTTGCGCAAGATGCAGGCGGGCTTGCGGTTGTAATGGGACACGAGGTTGCACATGCAGTCGCCCGTCACGGTGACGAGCGAATGAGCCAGGGACTTGTCACTCAATTGGGCGGGATGGCGCTGTCGGCAGCTCTGGAAAACAAGCCAGAGCAAACACGGCAGTTGTGGCTGGCTGCATTCGGGGTTGGCGCACAGGTCGGTTTTTTGCTGCCATACAGCCGTTTGCATGAAGGTGAAGCCGACCAACTGGGACTCATTTTCATGGCAATGGCTGATTATGATCCGAGGCAGGCAGTGGATTTCTGGCAGCGAATGGCTGCACAAGGCGGTGGTCAGCCACCCGAATTCCTGAGTACCCACCCTGCCAGTGAATCACGCATCGAAAATATAAAATCGCATATGCCGGAGGCATTGAAATATTATCGACAATAGCATGGATCTGACCGGCGCACAGCAACTAACAGTGCTGTGCGCCTATCAGTTTGCTGATCTGTTCATGGAACGCGAATCAATACCCACACGAGAAGTCCTTTCAATCGATTTTATTGCCACGACCCAAAATCAGTTAAAAATTGCAAAATTAAAGTTGATTTTTGTACGAAGATTTCTATATTAATGCAACTGACAATGTGACCGTATTATAATATTTACAGAAGAGGTCAGGATGAAAATATTCAAAATCACTACAGTCATCTTAATCTGTTCATGTATTCCGTTATTATTCTCTCAAGGCAAAACAACGATGAT
>WJJN01000062.1 GCA_014729735.1 Candidatus Zhuqueibacterota bacterium | reverse complement strand
TCCCGCACGCGCAAAGCACGACCGAACTCGGAATTGATCCGCCGGCTTCGAAATTCGCTCGGCGAAAAAAATGTCTGGATCGAGCCGGGAATTCAATAATTTGATTTTCACCCAATGCACTGCACCGTTTTATTCAAATTTGAACTAACTATTAGATAAAAGGAGGTTATTTTATGATTCAAAAAATATTGAATCGAGTGCAGGGGGTGCTCTTCAAACCAGAGGAGACATGGGATGTGATCAAAGCTGAACAAAGCTCAGTTCAGCAAATTTATAAGGAGTATCTGATCTTTCTTGCAGCAATTCCGGCTTTATCAGGATTTCTGGGAGCGCTGTTCAAAGGAACCGGTTTTTTTCAATCATTATTTTGGGCGGCTCTGTTTTATCTGCTGTCTTTAGCCGGCGTTTGGTTGTCCGTTGCATTGATAAAAGGGATTGCCAATAATTTTAAGATCTCAACGGATAAAATAGAGATACAAAAACTGGTGTCCTATGCATACACCGCTTTTTTTGTCGCAGGAATCTTTTTATTGATCCCGCCGCTGTTCTGGTTGTCCGTAGTGGGGATTTACGGATTTTATTTATATGCAATCGGTGTTCCTAAAATTTTATCAATCCCGGGGAAAGAGCGGTTGAATTTTACTGTGATCACTATTTTCGCATTAGTGTTTGTTTTAATTCTCAGCTTTTCTTTAACCGCTGTGATTAGCGGAATCGAAGTATCATATTTAAGTATTTACTCTTAATTTCAGAAAGTGAGGTTTAAAGATATGAACGATTTTAAGAAATTTTTAAGTACGCTGTTTGATTTTTCTTTTAGCGAATTCATCGCGCCCAAGATAATCAAAATATTATATGGAATTGGTATTTTCATCGTAGCGCTGGGTACATTGGGCGTTATATTCAGCGGATTTAGTGAAGGATTTGGCAAAGGCATTTTTATGCTTGTGGTTTCGCCAATCATTTTTCTGATCTATGCTATACTGGTACGCGTATCAATGGAGATTATCATTGTGCTATTCCGAATTTACGAAAAAATGGGTTTGAGCGAAGAAGCAATCGAAGATTCCGATACACAGGTGTAAAAATGACGTTGGCGAAATTCAATAAAATTACAAATTGATTTTAAGTAAGGGACGAGTATTGTGTAGCATGCCGTCCCTTTTTATTTTTGATGATAATTCAGGGAGCATAATGATAACTGAATCGCTAGCATTACTGAACGGCAGAATTTGGACAGTAGATAAAGAGAAGCCCTGGGCAAACGCGATATTCATTCGCGGCGATAAAATTGCGGCAGTTGGAAGTAACAGCGAAATTCGGGAACAGGTAACGAAAGAAACCAGGGTCATCGACCTGGATGGCGCATTCGCGATGCCCGGATTCAATGATGCACACGTGGATTTTTACAGAGGTGCAGTGTCGCTGCAATCCGTGAAGCTCGGAGATGCGGAGGATGAACAGGATTTTGCCGCAAGAATCAGAGGTTACGTTCAGCAGATTCCCCCCGGCGAATGGGTCACTGAGGGGAATTGGAATCACGAAAATTGGGAAAGTCAAAGACTGCCGCGCAAAGAGTTGATTGACCCTTTTACCCAGAGTCATCCTGTCATTGTATGCCGGATGGACGAGCACATCTCGCTGGCAAATAGCCTGGCGCTGGAACTGGCTGGCATTACAGAGGATACGCCAAATCCTGCCGGAGGAGAGATAAGAAAAGATCCTGAAACGGGCGAACCAACTGGCATTTTGGTAGATACTGCTCAGGAACTGGTTTTGAGCGTGATTCCTGAACCTGAGCCGGATAATTATGAAGCGATCATTAAGCAGGGAATGCGGCATGCTGCCAGTCTGGGGATCACGAGTATTCAGGACAACACCACCGGTTCTACTCTTCGGATTTTTCAAAAACTGCTGCGTAAGAATGAATTGACACTTAAAGTAAATGCCTGGCGACCTGTTCGCTTGCTCCAACAAATGAAAGATATCGGTATGCAGGCGGCGTTCGGCAATGACATGATCCGCCTCGGAGTGATGAAAATTTTCGCAGACGGTTCTATGGGAGCAGGCTCCGCGCTGTTCTTCGATCAGTATACGGACGATCCCTCTACGTCCGGGATCGCGATTTATTCGGAAGAAGAATTGACAGCGCTGATCGTTCAAATCGATCGTGCTGGTCTGCAAGTTTCCGTTCATGCGATCGGTGACAAAGCGAATCACTGGGCGCTTAATGCATTTCAAAAGGCTCGGGAAAACAATCCCGACATAAAAAATCGTCGACACCGGATCGAACACGCGCAAGTCGTTACCCCGGAAGATTTGCTCCGATTCCGTGAATTGGATATCGTGGGTTCGGTTCAGCCCTCCCACTGTATCGACGATATGAAATGGGCGGAAAAACGCATCGGTGAACGCGTGAAACAGGCGTTCCTGTGGGATTCTTTCTTAAAAAATAAAGTACAATTGGCATTCGGCACGGATTGGCCAGTCGCACCGCTAAATCCGTTCGTTACGTTATATGCTGCCGTTGCCCGCAGACCAATTCAGGGAGAACCGGAATCAAGCTGGTTTGAAGATGAAAAGTTGAGCTTGGAACACGCAATAGAATGTTACACACTGGGATCGGCATATGCGGAATTCGCCGAGAATGTAAAAGGTTCGCTGGAACGGGGCAAATATGCGGATATAGTCGTGTTATCACAAAATCCCTTTCAAATCGAACCAAAAAAATTATTGAATACCGACGTATTGTACACAATCGTGAATGGGAAAATTATTTATCATGAAGCATGAACATGTGTTTAAAGATGAAACAAATCGGTATTCACGGCAAGTACAATTTAAGCCTATCAGAGAGAACGGACTGGAAAAGATAAAGGCGGGAAGGGTGTTGGTTGTAGGATGTGGTGGAATAGGTTCGATTTCATCGGAAATTTTAGCCCGGGCTGGTGTCGGCTATCTAAGACTTGTGGATCGGGATTACCTGATATTGAGTGATTTGCAATGCCAGATGTTATTCGATGAAAACGATGTTCGTGAAGGCTTGCCTAAAGCGATCGCTGCAAAGCGCAAATTACGGAAATTCAATTCAACCGTGAAAACCGAAGCACACGTCCAGGATGTCAATCGAAATACGATAGAAGAACTCACAGCAGATATTGATCTTGTCATGGATGGCACGGATAACTTTCGGACGCACTATCTTATAAACGAAATTTGTGTCAAAAATAAAATTCCCTGGATTTACGGAGATTGTTCCGGTGCTACCGGAGAGACGATGACCGTAATACCCGGGATAACACCCTGCTTTCAGTGTGTATTTAAAACTGATAACAAAGCCGAAAAGTCCCGGAGATCAGAAAATGAGGGAATCATAGCTCCTGCTGTAAGCGTGATTGCCTCAATTCAGTGTGCCGAGGCGCTAAAAATATTGTCAGGAAATCGCGATAATATAAATAAAGTGATGTACAGCATTCATTTATGGGAGAATGAATTTCAGGTGATTGATGTTGCGGAATCCAGGCAAAGAAGGGATTGTCCGGTTTGCGATTATCATCAATTCAATTATTTGAATGGTAAATATGGTACGACTTATGCATCGCTCATCGGCAATAATGCGATTCAATTAATTCCCTTTGAAAGCAGCGAGATTAATTTGATGGAAGCGGCAATCGAATTATCCACACACGGTGACCCGCTATATAATGAATTTGTATTGCGTTTGAAAATTGATGAATACGAGATTGCCCTGTTTCGTGATGGAAGAGCGATTATCCGGGGAACTTCGGATGTCGCCATCGCACAGGATCTGTATGCGAATTATATCGAAAACTAGATAGAGTCCTTTTTGAAAATATTATGGGGGTGACAACATGGCACATGATGGATAAAATTAAAGGATAAAGAGATGAGCAACAAAGCACTACTTATTATCGATATGCTAAATGATTTTATCGAGTCGACCGGAGCGTTGCCCTGTGGTGAGGATGCCCGCAAGATGGTCCCTTATATTAAGAAACTGGCGAAAAGCATCAGGGATGAAAAAGGGACTGTAATTTGGTTGTGCGATGTACATAAGCCGGGTGATCGGGAGTTCGAAATGTTCGCCGACCATTGTGTTGAGGGTACGCACGGCGCTGAAATTATCAGTGAGTTGGATGTTCTTGATAAAGATATCGTTATTGAGAAAACGCGTTTCAGCGGTTTTTACAAAACTAATTTGGAAGAAACACTTGAAAGACTTGCGCCGTCAGAAGTGCATGTTGTTGGAGTGTGCACCTCGATTGGTGTTATGGACACTGTTAGCGGGCTTCGTGACCGCGATTATTTGGTATATGTGCATCGCCATGGCGTGGCAGACTTCAATCAGGAGGCGCACTCATTCAGTCTCAGTCGAATTGAAAATATTTTAGGTGCAAAAATTATTTAAGGGGATCTACATGAAAGCTTTGATTACCAGCGGGGGCAAGGGAACCCGCTTACGACCGTTAACACACACTCAGAATAAACACTTAATACCGATTGCGAACAAACCGATTTTGCATTATGCCATCGAAAAAGTGGCAGACACGGGAATAAAGGAGATCGGGATTGTAACGAACCAGGAATGCGAAGAGGTAATCAACGAAATTGGCGATGGCAGTAGATGGGGCGTGAAAATAAGGTATATCCCTCAGGAAGCTCCGTTAGGACTGGCGCACGTCATCAAAATTTCAGAAGATTTTATTGGCAAAGAACCGTTTGTCTTTTATCTCGGTGACAATATGGTAGTGGGTGGTCTCGAACGGTTTATTAATGCGTTCGAGGGTGATAGCGTCAATTGTTATCTTACGCTGGCGCGGGTGAAAGATCCGGAGCGATTCGGCGTTCCGGAAATCGATGGCAATCGCATTCTCCGCGTCGAAGAAAAACCAAGAATTCCAAAAAGTCAGTTCGCGGTGGCAGGAATTTACATTTACGATCACCATATTTTCGAGGCAGTGAATAGCATCGAACCGAGTGCCAGAGGGGAGTTGGAAATTTCCGATGCGCACCAGTATTTATTGGATCATGATTACAAAGTCGGATTTACGGAGATTACCGGCTGGTGGAAAGATACCGGAAAACCGGTCGATCTGCTTGAAGCAAACCGCCTGATTTTGGAACATCAAAAATCGGAAATTAAGGGCGAAGTCGATGAAAATTCGTTTATCGCCGGAAATGTTGTCCTGCAACCGGGAGCGAAAATAATCGATAGCACCATACGCGGACCGGCGATCATCGGAAAAAATACTGTGGTAAAAAACAGCTACATCGGTCCGTTCACATCGATTTACGATGATTGCATTATCAACAACAGTGAAGTCGAGTTCAGCATTGTACTTAGCCAGTGTCAGATCATCGACGTTGGAATCCGAATCGAGAGCAGCCTGCTTGGAAAGGATGTTCAAATCATAAATGCAGTGGGCAAACCAAAGACTCATAAATTTATGATCGGCGATCAGAGCAGAGTGGAGTTGTATTAGATACAACGAAAGAGCTTGCTCGCAATCGTTAACATGTATAGTTTGATTAGCAGAGAACATAGTATTAGTAATTCATTCATTCGCCAGGCGGGAGACCGTCTGGTATCGTTCAAACAAATTAACATGAATCTGAAAAAAAAAGGATCAGTCCTTTTACTCTGTTACTATTTCCCTCCGATGGGAATGGGGGGTACTCAACGCTCAGCAAAATTTGCAAAATACCTGGGAGCTTTCGGTTGGAAGCCGACTGTCGTGACAGTGAAAGATGTGCATTATTATGCGCATGATGAATCTCTTCTGGAGGAAATTCATCATGTGGAAATTGTGCGCACCGAATCTCTGGATCCGCTTCGGATTTTAGCCCGATTTAAAGGGCATCGAAAGCAGACCTCCGCATTACAGGCAAACAAACGCTCTTTTTTCAATTATTTAAATAGTTTCATCGGAAGCTGGCTTTTCATTCCGGATTCCAAAATGCTGTGGGTTCCATTCGCCATCATTAGATCGCTCCGGTTGATTCGGAAGAAGAGG
>WJJN01000061.1 GCA_014729735.1 Candidatus Zhuqueibacterota bacterium | reverse complement strand
GATTGCTTGTACGTCAGCAACTCGCCCCAGCCTGGCGCACGTTCGTTGTCGCCATCGTCTTCCCCGGCAGATTCCGGCTTTTGACCGGTGAGAATGTAGTTCTTTTCTTCATCTGTCAGCCAGGGATGATCTTTGGGCAACGCCCGGTTGATGAACAGCCATGGAATGATCCACAGCATTCCCATTAGACCCAGCACCACAAATGTCATTTTCCATCCCATGAGCAGGTACAGCGCTGCAATCAGCGGCGGAGAGATGATCGATCCGACCGATGCGCCGGTGTTGAAAATGCCCTGTGCAAAGGCACGCTCTTTGATCGGGAACCATTCGGCATTAGATTTTGTTGCCCCGGGCCAATTGCCGGCTTCTCCCAAACCTAACAGGAATCTAAATAAACTGAAACTGAACACGGTTCGCGCCACCGCATGAAACGCCGCGGAAATCGACCAGACAACTATCGAAATGACAAATCCCATCCGTGTTCCGACCCAGTCGTAAAGTTTTCCGGACAGGCTTTGACTGATCGCATACGCGATCATGAACATCGTCATTATCGCTGCGTAGTGTTCTTTTTCCAGCCCGACATCGTTCTGAATATCGGGCCACATGATCGCCAGTGAACTTCGATCCACATAATTGATAACCGTCGCCAGCGCCACCAGAGTGATGATCCACCAGCGCAGTCCCTTTATTTTTTTCATGGTTGCTCCTTGCTTATTTAAAAATGACTTTCATCATGGAGATTTTGAGCTTGGTGTCGGGGGTGTATCAAAAGTCATTTTTTGGTGTCATTCCTGCGAATGCAGGAATCTCCTGAATTTAAATAATTAGCTTTTGAACGAAAACTTAAAAAATTGTCATTCTGAGGAGCGCAGCGACGAAGAATCTCATACCACTTGACGTGTGTCTTTACTAAATTTCGTGGTATGAGATTCTTCACTCTCCGTCAACTGACGGATCGTTCAGAATGACATTATCGCCGATTTCGTTCATACACTAATTAAGAGATTTCGGGACAAGCCCGGAATGACATTTCACAAAAAATCGGGCTTATGATACAGCTCCAAATCTAACAGTCTCCTATTCCACATTCAAATCAACTTTGTAATTACCAGTCCACTTAAATGTCTCGCCACCAAACTTTACAACATTTTCTTTTGAATCCGAAGCGCCCGCATTATTCACGCAAATCCGCCAGTAGATATCATCATTGCCCATGACCTCGATCACAGTAGCTTCTGCATTTGAGCCAATGACGTTGACATCTGTAATCGATCCTCTCGCATTCATGGATTTTTCCGAAGCTTCATCGAAGTAGCCGTGCACTTCGAAGACCGATGCAAAGACTTTGTCCTGCGCATCATCCCGGATGATGATCATCGGCTCGGAGCGCAGGTTGAAATTGGGATCATTGGCGCCGGTTCTGCCGAAAATAATTTCGGTCTCCGGCGATACTTCCTGCACCAGTGAATAATAATGATGCCCGTCCAGCCAGGTGAATTTCAGCGTCTCGTCGGTACTGGCAGTGGCTTCTTCCCAGATATGCTGATAACCGAAATCGTCGCCCACCTGTTTTTGCACCGAGACATTCGTCTGATAATCGAAATTCGTCGTGATCAACTGTCCCCGGAAATGCACCGGGAAATCATACGTGTGGGATTCCTCGCTCTCCAGTCGATAAATATCGATCACAGTGGGGTATTCCATCCGGTCGTCTTTCACCAGCAGCATGGTTCGCTGCATTTTCACGCCGGGATAATAATCATCCGCCCGGGCGCTCATGATCTTGACATTTTCACCACTGCCATCGAAAAAGTGACGCTTTCCCGCCACTTTATCTGCCCGTTTTCTGTTTGATTTGTTTTGGGTAATCCTATCAACAACCACCGTATTATGTGCAATCGTCTGTTTAGCATACGAATCATTTTCAGGCAGATAACGCCCGCCGAACTTTGGTTCGATGTTTATCCATCGGCAAAAACCGTAATCCGGGATGACCTCGTTTCCGTGATCATATAAAATAAAATGCAGTTTGTCGAAATGTCCGTGACCCTCTCCATGAACACCGTATTTCATCAACAGCATGGTCTGATCCTCTCCGGTTCCCATGCGCAAGATTCCCAGACCTCCCTGCTCACCATCATGTCCGTCGGTAAATTCGATGCTTCCCCAGTCGCTGTCGGGAATATTGTCCCGTTCGGCGTATGCTCTGGCTAATTTCAAACCGGATCGATTCAGTACTACCTCCTTCTGGATTTTCGCGAGTCCCAGCAGATTCACATCCGCGCCATAATGATCGAAGACGAGTGCATTTCCCAATACAATACCCGGCGCCCGGATATCCATCGTACGGGATGCGTCGTTGATTGGCGGGAAAACGCCGTTCGGGAAAGTGGTTTGCACGGCAGAATAGTACGCCTTCTTCAATATTTGATCTCTGTATTCGTAAATTTTTAGCTCCGGCTGATTACGATGAATTGCTTCAGCGAAGTGGAAAAATGGTCGCAGCGCGTAACGCACGTAATAGGGACCTTCCATGTAATAACCATCCGGCGAAAACAGAAGATCGAGCTGCTTAAGAAATCCGCCGCTGCCGTCCTTTTTCGTGCCGTAAAGCGCCATGTCTACCAGATCCTGATTTCCGAGCACGTACCCGATCAATCCGATGGAACAGACCGACCAGGTGCCGTGATTATGGATGCGATCGAACTCGTGATGATTCCGTTCGATAAACCAGTCGATGATAACCTGGAACACATTTTCCTCGATGTTCTCCCGTGTGCTTTGATCGAGCCAATCATAAATGCAGTCATACGCCTGGCTGGTATACGTCAGCCACACGGTTTCATTCAGCATTTGATGAAACAGCATTCCCGGCGCCTGTTTTTTCGCCATAGGGTGCGGTCCCAGATTCGGATACATGTCGGCATATTTTAAAAGCATATCCCGGATGAATGCCGCATATTTTTCATCACCGGTAATCGTGAACAGAATTCCGGCAGCCTGCATTGCGCGGTAATTCTGCTTATGCCGCTCGTGCTCGTATCCTCCAGCTTCCCCTGGCTGCGGCACTTCCATTGGTTTTGCCAGCGCTGCATCGACCATGTTTTTCATCTTTTCAAAGGATTGATCCAATATTGGGTATTTGCCCAGTGCATTGTTAATTGCCTGCGCCTCCTCCTTTGTAATGAACATTGAGGGATGATCCGCCGCCATTAATGTCGCTGATAGAGCAAATATGATAAATGATATTAGTATTCGTTTTTTTGTCATTTTTTTGCCTGTCTAATAGTTGATATAGTGTGTGATTTGTCCCGCCAGGGACTATTGACAATAGGGGGCTGTGTCAGAAGTATTATTTTCTCATTTAGTGTCATTCCG
>WJJN01000490.1 GCA_014729735.1 Candidatus Zhuqueibacterota bacterium | reverse complement strand
CATAATATTAACCTTATGATCGGTTGCATGTTCTCTGATAATTGAGATCGTACGGTCATCCGGATAAATGCTTGCATCCAATACTTTTTTGATTTCAGTACGGTATACGGATAAATCATGTATGTCTGATATCCTACTGATACCACAAGTGCGCTGTATAAAATAATTTCCCACAATTTCGTGGTCATGACAAAAGGAAACATGACGATTATTATCAGGGCGATCGTGGCTATTTAAAGCCGCGGAAAATCGAAAATCCGGATAAACCACTCATCTTCGCGGATCAAAGGTAGTGCAGTGATAAAAATAATAATCCCACTGATTGATGCTAAAATATATCGGATCTTGATAAATAGCGCTTTCTTGTTTTCCGCAAGTTGATTTCTCTTTTCATTTCCTTAGTTCCGCGCCAGGCTTCATGTGAGCTTTGGCGCGGATCTAATGTTAAGTACATTATTAAATATCACGGATGATTTTGATAACTTCGTCCCGGGATTTTCCCAAGGTTTTAAGTGAAATCCGCTTGACTATTTTGACGAGGAAATAAGTAGCCAAAAGTATCAGCAATGCAATGAAAAGATTCGGCAGCATACTGATCAGAGCTTCGAGCCATGATGATATATTATCACCAATTATTTGTAGTGGTTCCATGTCAATTCTCTCTTACATTCCTGCATTTTTTATTGACTTTATCTGTTTATAAACTGCGATGCTGAGAACCAGCTCGAGTATGCCCAGAGTCAGGTAGAATGGCTGCAGCCAATTGGCGTATCCGATTAGTATAACTTGTACTATTATCCAAATAATGAGCGCAGAGCCAAGTAATATGCCGGCGTAACCCGCATGGTTGTTTTTTGTAAAACTTAAAAATGAGCCTGCGATATGACCGACTCCGTTTATTAAAAATAGCAATATTCCAGGTATCAGATAATTCGAAAACGGCGAGCCGGAAAGCAGTTCAACTGGCATCGCAGCTTTGCCGCCGCTTGGATCAATAATTAGGAGTGGACCATATATCACAGCACCTATTCCAATAAATGCCTGAACAATACCTTCGAAAATAAAAATGCGTGTCTTCATAGAGTATTTTCCTTCTTCTTTTAAGTTTATTTTGCCACTTTCGCTTTATCTCTTAATTTTTAATGAGTATACTTTACCGTAATCGATTCAACAATTTTCAACGCTGAATCCAAATTTTTAAAATTGGAATATATTTTACCGTCCCTACCCGCCGGATGCCCGAGACCAATTTGCTCAAGCGACACGTGACTGCTTCTTTTGCCGATGTGGAGTTTACCCTTCCAGATGACAGATGGTTGTCCAGAGCCCATTTCTCCACCGCTGTATGCAGAATCTGTATTCTTTGCATCTTCATTATAATAATCGTTGAAATCTTTGGAATGATTGATTTCGGCTTTAACAATGTATGTTCCTGCTTTCAAAGTATTTGGTATCGACCACCCTTTGGTGAAGCTTTTTTCAGGAGTCGCTCCGGTAATTGCAGCCAATCGCGAATCAGGCGCTACTTTTTTTTCATCTGCCTGATGCAGATCATGGCAATTTGAGCAGGTGGATTCTGCCATAATGCCTCCATTTTGATGCTGATGCACCCAAACCGGCAGAGCTGATTTTCTCTCGATTTCATCTTCATCTTCTCCGGGTGCAGAGCGCCAATCCTGGGTAGCCGTGCGATGCGTAACGTAAATGGTTGAAACATAATTGCCGCTCGAATCCTCCAGCCAGAAAGCCATTTGCGGTTGATTCGTCACTTTGATAATCCAGAAAACCCGAAATGAATGTTCCCAATGTTCCCCTTCGGCGACAGTCAATAGAAGCCTTCCTGGATTCTGTGATTTCGCTATTAAATAATTCTGGTTTCCATTTAGAGAAGTAATTCTAATTAGCAATAATAATATAACTATTAAGAAGGTGTTTTGCTTCGGGCTACATCCTTTTGTCATGTTGGCTCCTTTGATATTGATTCAGTTATTTGTTATCTCGGATTTCAAATATTTGATTAAGCGCATGCGTTCCCAACCGGAATGCTTTTGTTTGTTTTTAACTTACCAGATTTCGGCGGGCGATAAAAAATGTCCACTCCATCCGTTTTCATTTCATCTGCATTTTTTGAGTTGCCTTTCTTATCATGATAAAGATAACTGTCATCGCCGTGGATAATGTAGATCAATGTGTATTTTAAATCGGATATTTCATTCATTTTAATTGAAAACATTTACTTGATTTGGATAATTTCTTTTAACAAACACATCTACAAAATACAATAAAGATGCCAGAATATTTTCAATCCAGTCAACATTATTAATTATAATATATTACAATGTTAAATTAATTCAAGAAATAAATTTAAAGTGAAATTTAATTATCAGAAAATTAAATATGTAAAATATAGGTACGAATTGCGGGATTATGCCATGCAGAATATGTACATAATTAAACAATTCTTTAATCATGTTATTAGATTCCAGGAACGATGATGGTAGAGTATAACATCAATAAATATAAACGTATCAGAGAGCATTAAATATTGATATATGATGAAGATATAATGTACGTTATTTTCACATAATTATGAATTTGCAGTGCAGAAATCGTTAACTTTATAGATGAATTTTAATGACAGTGTTCCTTTAATAATAAATTAACAGATTTATTAACAAGTGCTTGTGTGGATTTGTTTTGCCGTGGCATGTAAGTTGCGGTTTATAATTGGTGCAAAACCAGCAAAGTTATTCCATTCATCTAAATCAATCTCAAAAAATTATGAAAAGGTAGATTAAGCTATGACTGAAAATAGAATAAAAATTTTCTATCCGAAATCACTGGGAATTCTTCTGAAAGATGCTTTCATCGCCTGGAAAGAGGACAAAGCCTGGCGTCTCGGAGCAGCGTTGGCTTATTTTACCATTTTCTCTCTTGCTCCGCTATTGATCATTATCATTACGATCACCAGCGCTATCTTCGGTGAACAAGCAGTAAGAGGACAAATTTTTTCCGAATTTCAGGGGCTCATCGGCACGCGGGGTGCCAATGCCGTGCAGAGTTTATTGGAAAATGCTTACATGTCCGGATCAAGTTTGTCTGCGACCATTTTGGGGACGGCAATGCTCATTTTTGGCTCCACTGCTGTTTTTGTACAGTTGCGCCAGGCGATAAACACGATCTGGGAAATCGCAGATAAACCCATTAATACCGTTAGAGGATTTGTCAAAGCAAGGGTCGTTTCTTTTGCCGTGATTCTAGGCTTCGGCGTGCTGGTGTTAATTTCTCTGCTCATCAGTACTTTGCTGAATATATTTAGCAATTATCTGGGCGAATACTTTCCATTCTTCAGCCATTTAATGCAGGTGATAGACTTTTCCGTTTCTTTCGGATTTACGACCGTTATGTTCGCTTTGATTTTCAAAATTCTGCCGAACGCACGAATAAAATGGAAAGATATATGGATTGGGTCTGCATTCATATCCTTTCTTTTCACAATTGGTAAAATGGGTATTAGTTTTTATCTCAGCAACAGCAATATTGCATCCTCGTTTGGTGCCGCGAGCTCATTGGCGATCATTCTATTGTGGACATTTTATTCCGCACAAATTTTCCTGTTCGGAGCTGAATTTACCAAAATCTTTGCCGATCGATTCGGGGGCAAGGTGCTGCCAGGTGAACATGCCGTTAAATTGAGAATCGAGAAAGTCGAGTTCGAAGATGGCGATTCATAAAGCCGTACACAAATATCTGTTTAATTTTTTTGCGCGATAAAAAGCAGATGCAAACCGACTCCCTGCAGTTCGGATGTTGTACAGATTTCCATTTCCAATTCCTTTAACTCATCCCATTTACCCATTTCAATAAAAATGTCCGAATCGAATGTATCTGAAATGCCTGGCGTGGAGGCGACCCGTCGCAACTGACATCCATTCCTTTCAATTCTTGCTTGCATTTTAGTGACAGTGTAAAGATGCGTTCCGGGTCCCATGCCACAGCGCGTTTCATTCGTTCGTAAAAATTTCCGGGCTTCAACCAAATCCCCCTGCGACAAACTCAAACGCGAAAAACCATATTTTGAATCGGTGCCAAATAAGAGAATGGAACCGCTATCATCGAATACTCCCAAATTGCAGATGTTATAAAATTATGAATATTCTGTGACGGTTTTGTGATAAATTGCGAGTATATTCAGGCGAACGTAATTAAAGAACCGGCAGAATTGTCCGGTTCAGAACCTAACAAAGAGGAGGATTCCTTATGAAAAACGTGGAAACTAAAATGTCTAAAATAGCGATGGCGGTTATTGCATTGTTGGTGGTAACTGTTTTTAGCTATGGACAGAGTGAAGTCCAAATTCCCGCAAAAATGGACAATACTCTTTATGAAGATGCCAGCGGTGAATTGAGTAACGGCGCTGGTCAAAGCTTTTTTGTAGGTAGAACAAATCAAACCGAAAACAGCATTCGTCGGGGACTAATTGCATTTGATATTAGTGGCAATATTCCTGCAAATGCAGTTATCCAGGATGTAATGCTTACGCTGAGTATGTCGAAAACGAGTTCTGGCGCAGAAGATATAATGCTTCACAGAGTATTGGCAGAGTGGGGAGAAGGTACTTCGGATGCATCGGGTAATGAAGGGAGTGGAACGGCAGCAACAACTTCAGATGCAACCTGGACCTATCGCATGTATAATACCGAGCTTTGGGATACACAAGGCGGAGATTTTGCGTTAACATCGAGCGCGACTTTATCGGTTGATAATGCCGGCAGCTATACCTGGGGTTCAACACAACAGATGGTAGACGACGTGCAAGGTTGGCTCGATAATCCGAGTGAAAACTTTGGCTGGATATTGGTCGGAAATGAGAGCAGCTCAAGAACATCGAAAAGATTTGACAGTCACGAACATCCAACTGCAAGTAGCCGACCAGTTCTCTCGGTTACATACACAACTGTCCGGGAAACTGCCGTGATCGACCGCTTTAGCGAAGACGCCGGGAATTTATTTGTCAGAGATGATACCAACGGACTGCCCGGTCCGAACGAACCCATCGATTTTGATATGGCGCCTTTTATCACCAAAGGACTGGGACCAAATGGCGAATTCATTTCCTACTATAATTTCGATGTACAGCCCACCGTTCCGGCACCAATCTACGTGCTGTTCCGCGAAGGCGAGGATGCACCGGTTGCAGGACAGATGAATATCATCGACGTAGTTCCGGGTGATGAAGGCTACAACGATTTCTGGCATGT
>WJJN01000489.1 GCA_014729735.1 Candidatus Zhuqueibacterota bacterium | reverse complement strand
CGAACAGGGCTTGAAAACAGCGATAACCGACCGGGATTTTATAATGTGGATTTGTATGTTACCAAATATTTCAATCTTCTCAATCAGAGATTTTCGCTGTTCTTAAAGGTTTATAATTTACTGGACAGAATGAACGAGCGGGAGGTATTTACAGATACGGGACGCGCAGGTTATACACTGGAATTAACGCGCGCGCAGGAAGCTCCGAGAGGTGTGAATACGCTGGAAGAATTCTATACCCGACCGGATTTCTATTCGGCGCCGAGACAGGTGATTATCGGGGCATCTTATGCATTTTAATATTCACTTTCACGTAATAGTGGAGGCTTAAAAGTGTTTAATCATTACAGAAATCAAATTACAATCGGATTGATCATTATATTATGCATCTGTTCTCATCAGGCATTTGGACAGCGGATCGTCGACTGGAATAAGGGCGATCATAATTATAATAAAAAAGGTCTGATGAACGGGAATCTGGTGGAAACGGTGTATTACAACATGGGACAGGTCGCCGACTGGCTCAATGAACCGGATCGCAGCGGCGTGTGGCCCAAAGGAACGAATCCGCCGCAAACCTATGTCGATGGCGTGGCGATGATCGTTCAGGCAGAAGCCGAAGATCCGTTCGGCAATATCATCCATCCGCTGGAAACCAATTATTACGAATATACACGATATGATCCAGCGACCGGCGTGACGTACGGCTGGTGGCCCCTGCCGGGATACAGCAATCCGTATCAATCCAGCCCTGCGGTCAGCGGTGAGGATAATAAAAATACCTGGCCTGATACCTGGCCAGATCGACCATCTGACTGGGACGGCATCTGGAACGGTTTTTTCGGAAAGGGTGTGGAAAACGCGAATCTGGAAACCTATTTCGTGTATGACGATAATGAAGACCGGGAATATCTGCTCAGAAATCAATATTACCCGGATGCCGAGGATTCGACCCGCGGGGGACTGGGAATGCAGGTCAAAGCACGCGGCTTCCAGTGGGTACATGTGCTTGCTGAAGATGTCATTTTCTGGTATTATGAAATCACCAATATGAGCACAACTGATTATCCGAAAACGCTATTCGCGCAGTACATCGATTGGGGAATCGGCGGGCATGATAATTCGTCTAATAATGCCGGTGATTATGATGAGTTGTATGATATGTCTTATGCCTGGTCTACGGTGAACTTCGGCAGTCCGGGGCACTGGAGTCCGGTGGGACGCTCCGGATACGCGTTTTTGGAAAGTCCCGGAATCAATTATGATTTCAGAGATAACGATACCGACGGAATCACTGACGAGCGCCGGGACAACGAAGCGTCGGTATTTATCGAAGCACCGGATCAGGATCCGTTCATTACGGACGTGATGCAGGATACTTCAAATTTCAGCACATTTTATGGCTATTCCTGGCGCCCGCACTGGGATGCTGACGAGAACGCCGACTGGCGGACCTATTTCGATGCCAATGAGAACGGACAATGGGATGAAGATGAGCCGCTGTACGATGATGTCGGCTCGGACGGAATCGGACCGCTGGATGAAAATTACGTGGGTCCTGACGATGACGGCAGCGAAGCCAATGGCAGACCGGATCAGGGAGAACCGAATTTCGGGATTCTGGATAAAAACGAATCCGATCAGCTCGGATTGACTGGCTTTCTCATTTTTCCGGCACATACGCCGTATGATCTGGATAATGACGAAGAAAACTGGCAGGCGCTTTCGGCGCTGCCGCAGCCACATGGTCAGGAGCTGGTGGGTGTGAATCTGGTGAATTTCTTTTCCAGTTATCTGTTCCAGTTGAACGGGCGATATACTTACGGGCAGGAGACCGGTGAAACAGAACGATTTTCTATGTCACTTATTTTTGGAATTGACAATCAGGATCTGTTCCGCCGGAAACGAACGGTGCAGCAGATTTATAACGCGAATTACCGATTTGCGAAGCCTCCGGCAAAGCCCATCCTGCGGGCAGTCCCGGGAGATGGAAGAGTGACGCTCTATTGGGATGACCGGGCGGAGAAAACCTTCGATGCCTTTTATCAGCGTTTCAATTTCGAGGGCTATCGTATCTATCGCAGCACGGAGCCCACATTTCTGGAAAACAAAGTCATTACCGATGCTTATGGCAAGGCAACGTTCCGCAAGCCGCTGGCGCAATTCGATCTGGTGGATGGCGTAACCGGTGTGCATCCAATCCACGTGCAGGGCGCGATGTTCGATCTTGGCAGCGATACCGGATTGAAACATTCTTATATCGACTCCACTGTGCAAAACGGACAGACCTATTATTACGCTGTGGTTTCTTATGACAAGGGATTCACTACAACAACCGTGGAAGGAGAATTTTTAGGGATTTCGCCTTCGGAATGTTCGAGTATCATCAAAGTGGACATCAACGGGCAGGTTTCAAAAACAGATATCAACACCGCAGTGGTAACGCCCCGTGCGCCGGCAGCCGGATATATTCCGCCGGACATCGAGCGCATTCCGCACACCGGACCGGGTACGGGCTCGGTTCAGATCAATATACTGGAACCGGATTCCGTGAAAGAAGATCATGTCTACCGTCTCGAATTTCTGAATAATTCTGCATTTCATGATGAATCCTTTCCGCAGTATATGCTGGTGGATCATTCGATTGGCGATACACTCATCGAATGGAAGCATCTGCAAAGCACCGATGAGCAAACGAAGGTGATGGATGGATTTGCAATCAACATTAAAAATGATCCCAATGTGGTTATCGATCAGAACAAGACCGGCTGGGTTGAAGGCAATACCAATTTGATTACAACAGTCGGGTTCAATTCGAATTATGAAGCCGCGTATGGCTCGAAGCGAAAAAATTATCCTGCGGATTTTGAAATAAATTTCATGGCGCCGGGTGAGGGCGATATGTCATTCCCCTCGTCGTCTTTCAGCAGACCGCAGCCGTCGAATATCCGGATTACAAATCTCACCGAAGGAATCGATAGCGTGCAGTTTATTTTCCGGGATAATAATAATGATTCGCTGTTCAACGGCGGCGATGTTATTTTCATTGTGGCAGGTGATTCTGCCGGAAAACCAGCGACAAATTTTGGCAAAGCATTCAAAAGCTGGTCTGTAACATTGCAGGTGGATACTTCCATTGCCGAGGAGAATCGAATTCCGCCGGAAGAGGGAGACCTGTTCCGCATTTATACGAAGAAGCCGTTCCGGACCGGGGAGTATTTTCAATTTACCTCGAAAGCCGCGGGACTGGATCGGGATAAAGCAGAATCGGAAATGGAGGATATCGCGGTGGTTCCCAATCCCTATGTTGGTGCGGCATCCTGGGAGCCAAATACGACGACCGTGGGCAGGGGAGACAGGCTGATCTATTTTATCAATCTTCCGAAAAAATGTACCATTCGCATTTACACGATCAGCGGGCATTTAGTTCAGACGCTCACGCATGATTCCGTTGCCGCGGATGGACAGGAGGGTTGGAATCTGGTGTCCCGGGACGGAATGAACGTGGCGTACGGCATTTATGTCTATCACGTGGATGCTCCTGGTGTCGGCAAGAAGATCGGACGCTTTGCCATCATAAAATAGACGGTGTACTTTAATTCGGTAGAGGTTATCGATGAACAAGAAAATATTCATAATTTTGACAATAATTATTATTCCGGCGCTTGTGTCGGGACAGAATTTCGTGAGCAATGTTTCCAAAGTCGGAACTGCTGCCGGTACTTTTCTTGAAATTCCCATCGGCGCAAAGGCGGTCGGCATGGGCGGCGCGTTCGTGAGCATCGCCAATGATGCGACTACGCTCTACTGGAATGCCGCCGGAATTGCCAAATTGCCACAAAGCGAAGTCGTCGGCGTCCATTCCGGCTGGATCGCCGGAACCAGCTTCGATTATGCCGCGGTGGCACTTAAACTGGGTGGATTCGGCGCGCTGGGACTAAGCATTACATCGCTTTCCATGGATGATATGAAAGTCCGCACCATCGAAAAACCGGACGGCACCGGCGAATTTTTCAGCGCCGGCGATCTGGCGGTGGGACTCTCGTATGCCTTCGAGCTGACGGACCGGTTTGCCATCGGATTCACCGGAAAATATATTCAGCAGAATATCTGGCACATGACCGCGCGCGGCTTTGCCCTTGATGTGGGCAGCACGTTCCGGACAGATTTGTTCAATGGAATGGTCATTGGTGCGGCGATTACGAATTTCGGAACAGACATGCAAATGAGCGGTCGCGATAGCCGGCGATTCTATCGCGTGGATCAAACCAAGCTTGGCTCCAATGCCCGGATCCCATTCAATATCGAAATGGATACCTGGGATTTGCCGCTGTCGTTCCAGTTCGGCGTGTCCACGGATTTCCTGAAATCGGATTACTACCGCTGGACAATCGCTGTGGATGCCATTCACCCCAGCGATAATTACCATAGCGTGAATATCGGCACTGAAATGGCGCTGAGAGAAACCGTGTTCCTGCGGGGCGGCTATCATTCACTATTTTTAGATGAAGCAGAAGGCGGCTTGTCGCTGGGTCTTGGACTTACGTCCAGCATGTTGTTCACCGGCACCCAGATCAAAGTAGATTACGCGTATCGTGATATGGGACGCCTGGAAGATGTGCAGCTCGTGTCGCTGGGAGTGAGCTTTTAGGCTATATGGAGTACTTTTATGGAGTGCATTTATGGAGTGCATTGACTGTGTCAATGCATAGCGACGAAGTCGCTAAATACGCACCGTAACAGAGTAAGCCACTGATCCACACGGATTGACACGGATTTTATTTGAGAAAGAAATAAAGACTGTGAGAGGGTGCAAAGGCGTATCGAAAATTTATTTTCGCTTCCCATGAGGTAATAGAGAAAAAACCTTATTTTCAATTTTTTTTACCTTAATAGCAACGACTACCAACTGCATCGAACCTTATTAACATATTCCATATCAATAAGGCAATAAGGTTTAAAAATGTTGGCAAGTACGAAACTACTAAGGTTTTTAAAAAAAGAATAAGGTTTGTTTTAAAATATATTATGACAATATGCAGTGGAGCTGTATCATAAGTCTGATTTTTTTTGTAAAATGTCATTCCGGACTTGTCCCGGAATCTCCTAATCATCAAAATGTTAGGAGATTCCTGCATTCGCAGGAATGACACCCAAAAATGATTTTTGATACAACCCCATGGCGACGAAGTCGCTAATTACGCGCTGTGCCGGAGAGAGAAGATAACAATTGCAGCCAAAAAACGGCTGCATGCAGTGACATAGTCGCCGCACTCCATAATATTGACAAAATATGAACCAATTACGAATACACATAATAACATTAATATTGTTAATTACCTGCGGAATCATCTTCCCACAGCAGCTCGAGGTCATCGAAGATTTCCGGCATTTACTGAAAGACAAACATTCGGAAGTGGTGGCACAGGTGGGCGATATCGACATTACTGCCGGCGAATTTGTGGTGAATTACGAATTTGGTCCCGCATTTTTAAAAAGAATGCAGGATTCCAAACAGCGCTATCTGGAGGTGATGATCAATGAAAAACTGTTGGCGCTGGAGGGCTACGCGCGGGGGCTGGATGATTCGCCGCAAGTCAAAAGATCGCTGCGGGAAGTGGAAGGCGATTTGATTACCGAAGAGCTTTACAAAGAGGATGTCCTGAGTAAAATCGATGTTTCGGAGCAGGAATTGGCAGAGGCGGTGGAGAAATCCCGGGAAACGTTGTCCGTGCAATGGTTGTTCACGGAATCCATGGATCAGATCCTCGAATGGAAAAAGGCGCTGGATCAGGGTATTTCGTTCGACAGCCTGTTTTTCGCGCAACTGAGCGATTCGGTGTCGCTGGATGACCGGATGATGGAGAAAACCCGGTTCGAAATCGATCTGGATAATCCGTCGCTCGGCAGGATCGTGGATACGCTGAAATATAGCGAACCGTCGCTGCCGATCAAGGTGAACGACGGCTGGTATATTGTCAATATCAACAATGTGGTGAAAGATGTCATCATCACGGAATCGCAGCGGGCGCAGCAGCGGGAGCGGGCGAAACGGAAGCTCATGCAATATAAATCGGAACGGCTGGCAGATCAGTATGTGCACGAGATGATGATGCAGCAAAACGCGACGATCAAGCGGGATACATTTAACCTGCTGATGGCGCACATCGGAAAGATGACCTTGCGACCTGAAAAATACGAGGAGTGGGAGCTGCCAAAGCTTCTCGATGAAAATCCGGATGAAAATTTCATCGAACATCATGGTAATTCGGCGTTGGTGCAGTACGATTCCGGCGAAATCACGCTTGCCGATTTTATCAACTGGTATCAGATAAGAAGTAATTATTTTCATTTTGATGTTTCATCAAAGATGAATTTTTTTGGTTCGTTGCAGCGAACCATCTGGCAGATGATGCGCGACAAGCTGCTGATCGAGCGAGCGTACGAGCGGGGACTGGACAGGCTGCCGTCAGTTCGCGAGCAGAAACAGTGGTGGGGAGAAAAAATCGTCTATTCTGCGATGAAGCTGGAACTGGCAAAAGATGTGAACGTGACCGAAGAAAAGCTCAGGGATTATTAT
>WJJN01000488.1 GCA_014729735.1 Candidatus Zhuqueibacterota bacterium | reverse complement strand
TGTTTTTGCATCGCTGGACGCGGAAACACTGACCGTCGCCATGAAAATGAAAATCGGAGTTCATTCTTCTCAATTCGTCGGCGGCGTGGGTGGCATTTCCTTCGACCAAGTCGCAAAGCCGGAAAATGGATTGATAGTAAAATCAATCCGAATGGATTATGCACCTGAAAATGCCGACGGCAGCCGCTTGCAGTTGTCGATCAATGACAAATCCGTGCATGCGCGAATTCATGACTGGTTGTTGATACCCATTTCAAAATATGCAGATAGTCCAAATTATTCATGTTTCACGCTGTTCGGGCGTTTGAAAGATGCGCAGTTGGAGCAGAAAATCCGCGATGCCAATGGACATATCTTAAATTATCATCCGCGGTTTACAAATACGTTACTCGGATTGCGTTTATTTCACGCGGATATATTGATTTTGTACGATCATACCATCGATCTACCGCAGGAGCAGGGACGATACATTCTGGGGAACGGCGAACGCACTCCCGATGTATTGGCGAATCGCGATGGAATGATGCGCTTTTTCAATTACATGAATCATGTGAAATCGAATTTAAAGCAAGTACATCGTTCTTATGTGATCACGGATTATACGCGGACGATTGAATTTTCAATAAAAAATGATTCACTGGTGATCAGCGGCAATCCATACTATTTTTTCTGGCGATATAAAAGCGATGATCCTGATTATGATCCGCAGGAAGTGCAGCAGAAAATCATCGATTCATATCATAATCAATTAAAAAAAGAGAAGGATAAAAATCCGTTCTTTGACACACAAAACTGGGTGATTCGTACCTTGCTTGATAAACTTGATGAATACGAAAAGCTGCATGGTTTTTATTCAGGTGGAACGGCGGTCGAATTGCTGGAAATTCCCACGCAGGAAGAGCGCATCTCCCATTTGAAGCAGTACACGACGGAATCGCTACTGGAGTTACTGTTTATGCTGGCGACAGACATCGATGGATTTACCGTGGTGCATCTGCAGAAAATGAGCGAAGAAATATCGAACCGTCCGGATTTACTGCGGCAGATCAATCCCGCAGTATGGGATGCCACGGTAGCGACCATGCGCTGGGCTGCGTTTTTTCGTTACTGCAAAGCAGAATTCCCGGACGATTGGTCACGTTTCCTTAAAAGTATCGAACATATCTCCCCCGAGCCTACTGTAGAAACCCCGACCGTGATGTATCCAAAAGAGGATGCGGAGATTGGTGAAGTTATTCGGCAGCAGGGTGGTCATTAAAGGAGAAAAATTTAGAGCGTTTGCCATTTGTAAAATGTCATTCCGGGCTTGTCCCGGAATCTCCTATTTATTGCAAATTTAGGAGATTCCAGCATTCGCAGGAATGACAATGTTTAAGGGTATCAAAAAAAATACAAATAATCAAACGAATTTCCCCCCTTTGAAGGGGGGACAGGGGGGATGTTATTTAATTTCAGTTACTTATAATTACATCCCCCTAAATCCCCCTTCAAAGGGGGAATTTAACTGGCGGCTTCGCCGCTATGGAGTTGTATCATGAGTCAGATTTTTTTGTAAAATGTCATTCCGGGCTTGTCCCGGAATCCCTATTTATTGCAGATTTAAGAGATTCCTGCATTCACAGGAATGACACCCTGAAAAGGACTTTTGATATAGTCTCGATTTCATCATCTGAATTTAGCTATTTTAGTTTTGATATATCATTTTTTGTTGTTATATTTGAAACAATATATTTAAAAAGTAGTGATATACCTGTAATTCGATTTGCTTTCCCAAAATGCAGCAGGAGTGTTGATGTTCGAAAATTTTCAACTGGAAATGGTCGGAAGTATCATTTTATTTATTGCGCTTGTCGCCGCGTTTATTGCATACACATTTTTCATGTACCGCCGGACGAATCCGCCAGTATCGGGCACATTGCGGAAATTCCTTGTTTTCATGCGCGGATTGGTTTTTTTGATAATAATTTTCATTCTGTTTGAACCATTACTCAGCCTCACGTGGACCAATGTACGAAAACCGATCATTGCAGTGCTGACAGACACCTCTGCGAGTATGGATTTAACCGATGCAAAGGGCAAGCGCTCAGAGCAGGCTCGCTCGCTGTTGCAGAAATCATTTCTAAATAAAAACGGAAACGACCGAATCACGGAATTCTATAAATTTTCGGATGACCTGTCTCCGCTGGATTCTCCTGCAGATTCGCTTCAATTCACTGCCGACGGCACGGACATCAGCGCTGCGCTGCAGCAACTGAACGAGCGGATGGATGAAAAATATCTCGCCGGTGTGGTGCTGGTCACTGACGGCATTTTCAATATAGGAGAAAATCCCGCTCGTTATGCCGAAGACATGGATGTGCCGATTTATCCTGTCGGGATCGGCGATCCGCAGGAGCAGAAGGACATCGTTATTTCCCGTGTGCTGACGAATCAAGTTACGTACGCCAATAACCGGGTGCCGGTGGATATCACCGTAAAAGCCACCGGTTTTAAAGACAGAAAAGTACCGCTGCAACTGCTAAAGGACGGGAAGGTGCTGGATACGCAGTACATTGAATTGACGGACGATGCGCTGGAAACGAAGGCGCGGATGCACTATGTTCCGGTTACCCCCGGCAATCAGAAATACAGTCTGCAAATTCCGATGCTTGCCGGTGAGTTGACCGCGAGAAACAACACCAAAAATTTCTATACAAAAGTCTTAAAAGATAAAATGAAGATACTGGTGATCAGTGGGTCGCCGAGTTATGATTTGGCTTTTGCGAAACGCAATCTGAAAAGCGATGAAAATGTGGAAACGACCTATTTCACGCTCAAAAACCGGAATGCATTTTATGAGGGGCAATTTCCCTCGAACGCCGATCAGTTGAAAATATACGATGCTATCATTTTGATTGATTTTCCGAGACGAAACTTTCCTGCGTACGTGATCAATCAGGTGGCGGATTATATGAAAGAAGGAAACAAATCGCTGATGGTCATTGGCAGCCAGGAGCTGCACTATCCGGCACTGGAACCGCTGTCCGGTTATTTACCGATCCAATTGCGGGTGTTCCCGATAAATGAGCAACTGGTGTCGTTCCAATTGACGCCCAACGGCTTGCAGCACCCGTTGATGCGGCTATCCGAAAATGAGATCGAAAATCAGACGCTGTGGCGCGATCTGCCGCCGATCTATTATACGTTTCGCAGAGTCGATCCGGTTTCTGGAAGCGAGACACTTCTGGAAGTGGACAAACAGCGAACCCTGATCCGCGGGGCTGCAGAATCACTGCCGTTAATTGTGGCGCGCAAAATGAATCAGCAGAAATCGCTATTCTTAACTGGTTACGGGATCTGGCGCTGGGATTTTCTGATGACAGGTATCGGCAATGAATCCAAATCGTTCTCGAAATTTCTGAGTAACTGTGTCCGATGGCTGGTCACACGAGAAGACAGCAAGCTGGTTCGTATTCATCCGGATAAAGAAATTTATCGCAGCGGCGAAAAAGTGACGTTCACCGCGGAAGTCTATTACGAGGATTACCGTCCTCGGGACGGCGCGACCGTTAAAGTACGCATCAGCGGAAAATCGAATGTTGATGAGGTGGAGCTTTCGAATATCGGGAACGGAAAATACGAGGGCGAATTTCAGGTGCTGGAAGGCGGAGACTATCGCTACGAAGGGCAGGCATTTGCCAATGACCAGCTTCTCGGCGAAGACAGCGGTCGTTTTTCTATGGAAGAATTCAGCCTGGAATTTCTGGAAACGAAGATGAACGAAGCCCTGTTGCAGCAGATTGCATATAAAAGCGGCGGCACATATTTTACTCCGGCAAATATCGAAGATTTGAAGGCGGAGCTGAATTTTCAGCAGCGCAGTACCGAACTCACCCGGCAATGGGAATTATGGAATAAATTGGTGCTGTTGATTTTGATCATTGTGCTGCTGAGCATTGAATGGTTCATTCGAAAGAAAAAAGGAATGTTATAATATGCCGTTTTATCTTGTGCAGGCACAGACGAAATCCGAAAAACTGGATGAACTGAGGCGTGCACTAAGCAAAGACGAATTTATCGATATGCGTCCTTTTGGAAAGGCAATAACCAAAGGCTTGAAAGGTGCGCGTATAAATGAAGAAGGCACAGCTTTCTGGGAGGAAGAAGACTACTGCGTTCCTCCGTTGAAACAGGAGCGTGCTGCTGTTCTGGACCACTATTTCGACGACATCAAGGTAGCCCGCGTAAAAACAGGTGAGGGCTGGCGATACATCGAAAAACTTCCGAGACTGTTTCCCGAATTTGAAGACTGATAACCCATAACAGGCGAATCCATGCAATTATTGGAAAAAAAGAAAAAAAAGGTCGTGATCAATATCACGTCGCTCATCGATGTTCTCTTTCTGCTACTTATCTTTTTTATGGTATCTTCCACCTTTCTGGAACAGCCAGGTATGAAACTGGAGCTCCCGGAAACGAAAAGTAATGCTCCTGAAAAAATCGAAAATTTCATCCTCGAAATGACACCGGACGGGGTGATTAATTTAAACGGAGAACCGGTTCAATTAGAAACTCTGGAGGATAAATTCAAAGAAATGCTGCCGGAAGTGCAGGAAAAATCTCTCGTTCTGAAAGCCGATAAAAGCGTTCCTCACGGCAGCGTAGTCAAAGTCATGGATTTAGCCAAATTAAGCGGACTCGAAAAAATCGTTATTGCGACAAAAGTGCAGCAGGAAGATTAATTTTAAAACTGCTGCTATATAGGTCATAGTTGATACAAATTCTTACATGAATAGCCTGCTATCTGTCTTAAAATTTTAACGTTTTAACAAAAATATAATATATATTAGCAAAAATATATTGACACCTGTTCGAGAATTTTTTATATTCTGTAAATTTAATGGAATAAACTGTATATTAGGCTTTAAACACAGTATGAGTAGAGATTTATCTTTAAAAGCATTTCTGATTGCGTGCAACGTGTGCTTTGTATCAATAACAACAGGCTTTGCATCTCAGGTCGGGAATGTTCCCGACGAACAAGACCGACAGCATAAATTACAGGAATCGGAGATTGCGATTCACTCTCTGCGGGAGGAAACCGAATCCAATTATTTCGGACACGATATGTTCAGATACACCCAGGCAATGCCGGGATATGCCAATGTAATTTTCCCGGAAGACTATTTACTGGGTCCCGGTGATAAGCTCGGCATTATTCTGTCCGGCAAAATCCGACAGGATTTCAATGTTGTGGTTACCGTAGAAGGCAAAATTCATGTGCCGACGGTGGGAGTATTCGATGTGCGACGATTGCCACTCAACGAATTTCAATCATTTCTGAGAAAAAAATTAAGTCAGTATTATGATAATTTTCACGTGGATGTGCTTTTGCTCGAACCCAAACCAGTACAGGTTTCGGTTGTCGGCGAAGTGAGTCAGCCGGGAAAATATAATTTGACTGCCCTGAACACGGTGATCGATGCATTGATAAGAGCCAGCGGTCCTACTGAAAAAGGATCGCTGCGCAATATTCAGCTATATCGTGACGGGCAGCTTGTCCGTTCCATTGATTTTTATGAATTTCTAATAAAACCTGATCAAAAGGATGAAAATTATCTTGAGCCGGGTGATCGTATTTTTGTACCCTTTATGAAAGAAACGGTGCAAACATCCGGTGAGTTCAGAAGAACAAAGATATTTGAATTGAAGCCCGATGCCGAAGAAAGAATTACTGATCTGCTGGAGCTTGCCGGCGGAGTAACCGAATATGCACATACGGATAAAGTGGAAATCAGCCGGCTGCAGGACGATGGCAGCAGACAGCTCATGTACATCGATCTGAATCGTGTCCTTGAGGATTCCACGAGTGCGGACAACATTTTGCTTCAAAATGAGGATCACGTTCACATCTTTTCGAAATTGGAACAGCTCTATCCGCGTGTCGTTCATATTCACGGCGAAGTAAAAAAACCCGGCGAATATCGCTATGAAGATGACATGAATTTGAGC
>WJJN01000487.1 GCA_014729735.1 Candidatus Zhuqueibacterota bacterium | reverse complement strand
TATCAAAGCGTATGGCGAAGGTGATATTTCTAAAGCCTATTCGATCCTGTCGGAGAACAATATTTTCCCGGAAATGTGCGCGCTGATCTGTCCCGTGGAAGTCCAGTGCAAAGGCGCGTGTGTGGAAAACATATTCAGCAGGCGTCCTGTTGCAATTTCCGAGATACAACAGGCAATCGCTAAAGAAGCACGTGTGCAGGGACTTGTGAAAATTTCGGTTCCAAAAGATCCTTCAGGCAAAAAAGTGGCGATTGTGGGCGCCGGTCCGGCGGGAATGGCATGTGCGGCAAAATTGCTGCAATTCGGACATCATATCGAAATTTTCGAGAAAGCATCGACACTCGGGGGGATCCCGGGAACTGTGATCCCGTTTGAACGGATCGATTCTCAGATTGTTTTGAATGAAATAAATAGCCTGTTCAACGATGCAAAAGAGAAGCGGCGGTTGGCTATCCAAACGGACTTTCCATTTAATAGCAAAAATAATATTGAATCTATCCGTCAAAATTTCGATGCCGTATTCCTGGGATTCGGGCTTTCGGTATCGATGCAATTGCCGGGAGTGGCATCCCGCCCAAAAGGTGTAATCGATGCGCTATCTTATTTAAGAAGTGTCAAATCAAACGGAGATACCGAAACGGGGAAAATCGTCGCTGTGCTGGGCGGCGGAAACACGGCGATCGATGCTGCTGTTACTGCGAGAGAACAGGGTGCACAGGATGTTTATATCGTCTACCGGCGGTCATTCAATGAAATGCCTGCGTGGCAGAAAGATCGGGATGATGCCATGGAGAAATCAATCCATTTCCTGATCCTGTCGCAGCCGCTGGATTATGTCGAAAGAAATGGTGCACTTGTTGGATTGAAAATCATTCAAACCCAATTAGGCGAGCCGGATGAAAGTGGTCGGCGGAGACCGGAAATAATTCCGGGTAGCGAATATGTGCTGAATGTGGATCAGGTGATCGAGGCGATCGGACAGCGGATGGATGACGATACGAAAAAGGCGCTCGGAATTATCGAGCTTAACAAAAGTGGATGGATTAAAGTTGACGATTGTTATCGAACTTCTCTCACAGGTGTATTTGCCGGTGGTGATGTGATTAATGGCGGAGCGACAGCGGTTCAGGCTGTGGTTGACGGCATGAAAACAGCGGAGGAAATTCACAAAGTATTCAATTCGAAATAGTGGAGTTTTAAAAGTGAAAAATACCAACAACCCGGTATCCGTTTTAATGGTAGCCATCGGCGGATATGCGTCGCGCTATGCAATAGAGCTTATGAACGAATTTTCATCTGAAGCGATTCAATTCAGGGGAGTTGTGGATCCGTTCGCAGTGGATAGCCCGTGTTTCGCTGATGTGAATGAAAGATGCATTCCGGTTTTCGACACTATCGAAGATTTTTATATGGAAGGAAACAGCGCTGATCTCGCGGTAATATGTTCACCAATCCAGTGTCACGTTCAGCAAACGATCAGAGCTCTGCAGAATGGAAGTCATGTGCTGTGCGATAAACCAGTGGCAGCGGTGATTCAGGATGTGGACGAGCTCATCCGGGTTCGCGATGAAACTAAAAAGTGGGTGATGATCGGCTATCAATGGTCGTTCTCCCGTGCCATTCAATCTTTGAAACAGGATATTTTAAAAGGACTTTTCGGTGCACCAAAACGACTGAAAACAATATGCCTGTGGCCCCGGGGCGATTGGTACTATAACAGAAATCGCTGGGCAGGAAAAATCAAGGATGAACATGGAAAATGGGTCCTGGATAGCCCGGTCAATAATGCAATGGCGCATTTTTTACATAATCTTTTTTATTTGATTGGGGACGACATCTCACGCAGCGCAGAACCGGCAGAGGTGACTGCCGAGGTATATCGAGTCAATCCGATTGAAAATTACGATACTGCCGCCTGCCGCATTTTCACCCGGGATGGAATTGAACTGCTGTTTTACGGCTCGCATTCGACGCTCTCGCAGATGGATCCTGTTTTTCATCTTGAATTTGAAGAAGCAGAGATCGAGTTTGGAGATTGTGCAAAGGAGATTGTTGCAACCGATCGCAAGGGCAATCAAAAAAGATATCATTCACCGGATGATTGTCATCATTTCAAAAAACTTCATGAGGCTGTGGAAACGATTAGACATCCAAAACAAGTAGTGTGCGGACCCGAAGCCGCCCGGTCACAGGTGCTCTGCATGAACGGTATTCAGGAATTGGCGCACTCGATTCAGGAATTTCCACCATCTCTTATTATGCGAAATGAAGAGGATTCCGGGTATTTTGTGAAAGGGCTGGATGAAGCATTGATCTCGTGCTATCAAAAAGGGCTGTTGCCCGGTGAAGCAAATTATTCCTGGATTTCAAAGGCAGGGACAATCGATTTGGCGAATTACCGTTATTTCCCGGGTGGAGAGCATCAACAGAAAAAGGAGTTCGCAAAAATTTCCAATAAAAACCATTCATCTGAAAAGCTATAATAATTTACTCAGGGGAGAATATGAAGAAAGCAGAAATAAAAATAAATAATATCGTGATGCCAGTTTATTCACTAAATACACTGATTATTGGCAGCGGAGCCGCTGCACTCAACGCGGCTGTGAACCTGCACGAATTAGGTCAGGAAAATATCGCCATCGTCACGGATCGATGGGGGGGAGGTACGTCAAATAACACCGGCTCGGATAAACAGACCTATTACAAATTATCGCTGGCAGGCGAACAGCCCGACTCGCCGAAACTGATGGCGCAGGATTTATTCAACGGCGGCTGTATGCACGGCGATATCGCGCTGTGCGAGGCGCAGCATTCGGCGCAGGCGTTCTATCATCTGTCTCGGCTTGGCGTACCGTTTCCGCATGACAAATACGGTGCATTCATCGGATACAAAACCGATCACGATCCTCGGGCGCGAGCCACTTCGGCTGGTCCGTTAACATCGCATCTGATGTTCGAGGCGCTGGCAAAGGACGTGCAGCGGAAAGGAATTCCGGTCATCGACCGGCATCAGGTGATTGGGCTGCTTACTGATCAACAGGGCAGTGAAAAACGGATCACCGGCGCGATTGCTCTTGATTTACAATCCCTGAATCGCGAAAATTTAGGATTCGTAGTCTTCAATTGTGAGAATATCATTCTCGGCACAGGCGGACCGGCTGGGATGTATAAAACTTCGGTTTACCCGGAAAGTCAGCTTGGCTCCAGCGGAATGGCGTATGAAATCGGAGCAATCGGCAATAATCTGACTGAATCACAATTCGGACTGGCGTCGATTAAATTCCGGTGGAATCTGTCCGGTACGTATCAGCAGGTCATCCCGAGATATTTTTCCACTGACCGGAACGGAAATGATGAACAGGAATTCCTGAATCAGTATTTCCCGGATATGGGAACACTGGCGACGGCTATTTTCCTCAAAGGCTATCAATGGCCCTTCGATCCTCGCAAGGTGCGGAACTACGGATCATCGCTGATCGATATTCTGGTGTATCAGGAAACGGTCGTCAAAGGACGGCGTGTTTACCTGGATTTCATGCGAAATCCGGTCGGCAATGGCATTTTGCAGGATTTTTCATTTGATTTGCTGGACCAGGAATCTTACACATATCTGGAAAATTCCGGCGCAATTTTAAATACACCCATCGAACGACTTCAAAAGATGAATCAGCCGGCAATCGACCTTTATAAAAATAATGGCATTGATATCACGCAAGAACCGCTGGAAATTGCTGTGTGTGCACAGCACAATAACGGTGGTTTGAAGGGAAGCCTTTGGTGGGAGTCGAATATACGGCATCTGTTCCCAATCGGCGAAGCAAATGGTACGCACGGCGTTTACAGACCGGGTGGCTCGGCGCTGAATTCTGGACAGGTGGGCAGCCTGCGTGCGGCGATGTACATTGCCAGGCGATATAATAATTCTGCGCCAAATGTTGAGAACTTTTTGCAGCGAACAAAATCACAAATCGAACAAAAATATGAAATGTCCAGGCAGATGATCGATATCGATTCTTCAGATGGCTTGTCCGTCAAACAGTCACGTGAAGAAATCCAGCAGCGGATGTCGAGCAACGGCGCGCACATTCGAAATCATACTCAGGTGAGAGCAGCAACTCGCGATGCCCGTCAACTCTATAGTCGCTTAAAAAATGAATTTAAGATTTCCTCGGCTGCTGATTTACCTGAAGCATTTCGGAATTTGGATTTATGCCTCACCCACATGCTGTATCTCGAGGCAATCGACGAATATCTGGACAAAGGCGGAAAGAGCCGCGGCTCGTATCTGGTCATGGATGCTGGCGGGGAGAAACCCTGCCCGGAGCTCGATGATGAATGGAAATTCACACTAAATAAAGAAGAAGATATCGTAAATAATAAAATATTGGAGATTTCATTATCGAAAAATTTAGCCGTCAAAAAGGAATGGGTGGCTGTTCGCCCGATTCCTGAAGAAGAAATCTGGTTTGAAAATATCTGGAATAAATATATGCGAGATGAAATCATTCAATAGGAGAGAGGAACATGGCACAGAAAAAAGTGGCACAGGTCACCGGAGCAGGTCGGGGAATCGGCAGGGGAATCGTTCTTGAACTGGCGAAACACGGATTCGATATCGCCGGCGTGGATATTCATTTTGAACCGGAAAATAGTGAGACCGGACTTTTTGAAGTAAAGGAACGGGTGAAAGAATTGGGCGCACATTTCCTTCCTATTCAGGGAGATATCTCCTCGTTGGAGGACCACAAAAAGATACTGGCACAAACTTTGGATGAATTTGGTGCAATCGATTTACTCGTGAACAACGCGGGAGTTGCTCCACTGCAGCGGCTCGATATTCTGGAGACCTCACCGGAAAGTTTCGACCGGCTGATTGCGATCAACACCAGGGGAACGTTTTTCCTGACACAGTTGATTGCAAATCAAATGATCAGGCAAGTCACCGAAAAGCCGGACAATCCCAAACCGTCGATCATTTTTATCGGCTCGATTTCGGCATGTTTTTCTTCCCCGGCGCGAGCCGAATATTGCATCTCCAAAGCCGCATTGAGTCAGGCAGCCCGGACTTATGCGGACCGATTGACGGAATTCGACATCAATGTCTATGAAATTCGACCAGGCATCATCAAAACAGACATGACTTCGAAAGTGGAAGAAAAATACAACAAGCTCATCGCCGAAGGCTTGATCCCGCAGAATCGCTGGGGATATCCGGAGGATGTCGGAAAAGCTGTTTGCGGACTTGCGGCGGGATATTTTTCCTACTCGACAGGAGCTATCATCGAAGTCAGCGGCGGGATGAATATTCCTCGGCTCTGATAAATATGACTCAGAATCAACTAATACTATAATAAAAATAAAAGCTTAAGATAATCTCTTAAGCTTTTTTATTTTGATTTTTCGCCATTCTATATATTCAGAATCTCCTGTCGCAAGCATATGTAGAGAATGTTAATAACATGTTGATCACATGCAATTGCTTGAAATCTTTATGATGTTTCCATATATTGGGTTTGTCTTAATTGAGATTGTTGGCAACGAGGAATGTCACTTAATGGGACTAAGGAGTTGTCATGTGTTTTTTATATCTACTTAAAACACAATTAAAAATAAGCTGCTGCTTTAGGTTATTCACCTACTCTGTTTTTGTTGTAAAATATTTAATCTCCTCTGTCTTATCCTGCGAAATAACAGTCAAGCTTAATTATATAGAAAATTCAAATTAAATTAATTATGAGGCTCAGATCATTAAAAATATGCAATTTTTATTAACTTGTAGGACAAGTAGATAAATTAATAGGTAAACACTCAAACAAATAATGGGTTAATCATTGGACAAAAAAGATATCTTAAATTTCCAATCGGTTACCAGACCTCGCAAATTAAGTGAACAGGTAGAAAAACAACTATTGACTTCTATTCACAAAAGCGTTTTCTCTCCGGGAGAATATTTACCTGGCGAACATAAACTGGCTGAGTTGTTCCAGGTTAGTCGTGGTGTTATTCGAGAAGCATTATTAATGCTTTCTGCAAAGGGAATCATCGAAATGCGGAAGGGAAAGGGCGCTATTATATTGCAGCCCAAAATTGATAGCTTTTATGATATATTTTCAGTCATGGTGAATTATAAATGTGGAAATCAAAGCTTGAAATATATTCAAGCGGTTCGCACACTCATTGAACCTCCAATCTCAGCGTTATCAGCGGAATTTCGTAACAATAAAGATCTTTCAGCACTTGAAGCTTGCATTGAAAATATGGAAAAGCAAAAAGAGGATAAAAGTCTTCTCGCTCAATGTGATATTGAATTCCATAAAATTATTACAAATTCCTGCAATAATCCCATGTTTCCGATTGTTCTCGATCCGATTTATCATGTAATGAAAACATATCAAAAGGTCACATTTGAAGATGCGGCATCGAACAGAGAAACACTGAAGTATCACGAAAGAATTTTTAATGCCATCAAACATAAGAATAGTGACGAAGCTTTCAATTCAATGAAAGAACATTTATTGATCGCTGAAAAGGACATCATAAAATTGTATTCCAAAAGTGAATCTTGAAAAATGAATTCCCGGAATACGTGAGGGAGGTGATAATTTCTTAAGTAAAATCTACTCAATCTAAAATGTCTTTCTCATTTTTTAAACAGAGAAAAAGTATTAACAAGGTAAGGAGCAAAATATGAAATCCAGTGCAAAATTTAAAAGTTCCTATCTAATCACAACAATTTTAGTGTTATTGGTTCTTTCGTTCGTTTTGAACGCACAGGGAGCGAACAAAATTGTTGGGAAAGTAACCGATAAGGACTCGGGAGATCCGCTGCCCGGAGTGAATGTTGTTATTTCCGGGACATCGCTGGGAGCGGCAACCGATATCAAAGGATACTATTTCATTCTGAACGTTCCTCCCGGAACCTACACTCTTAGTGCTTCGATGATAGGCTATAAAAAGGTGTCTAAAAAAAACGTACGAGTGGAAATTAATCGAACCACCAATGTTAATTTCCAACTGGAGGCTACTACAATTGAAGGGGAGGAAGTGACTGTCGTTGCAGAGAAGGATAATTTGCATATTGAAGTTTCCAGCAGTCAGATTGTCACGACTGCGGAAACTATTGCGGAAGCTGCGAATGTCCGTTCTCTGGAAGATTTTGTTTCAAAACAGGCTGGTATTGGTGAGCGGCTTACCATACGAGGTGGATCTTCGGAACAAACCGGAACTCTCGTGGAAGGCATAGAGTATGTCGACCATCTTCAGGGAAGGTCTGAAATCACACTCCCCATGAGTTCGGTGGAACAGGTCGCTATTCAATCGGGTGGTTTTACTGCGGAT
>WJJN01000486.1 GCA_014729735.1 Candidatus Zhuqueibacterota bacterium | reverse complement strand
ATTTCATAATCGCCAGCATCTCACCAAGAATACGAACCGCTTCCTTTTCCATTAGAACCTCCTGTTCAATTATTACAATTAACATTTATCATCATTATATAACTACTTACTATTATCATCAATGTAGTACCATTTTTTCTGCTAACAATGTTTAATTCCTTTTCGACATATCCGCCGCCATTTTATACACCACCTCATCCCAGGACATCGATGACCCGCATATCTTCTTTTTCACCGTTCCGTAAAGATTTTCCGGCACCTGCACATCATGCGATTTCCCTGCCAGCTTTCGAATCATATCCTGAATTTCTACCATCTTATATTGCTGCAGAAATGCGTCCTGAAGCACATTTTCAGAAGGTACAAATTTTTCGACACCATGCTCTGCCAATTTCTTTTCGATGAAATCAACAAACTGCCGGGAGGTCATCATATTTAATTCGATCCGGTCGCCGTACCATTTTCCGTTCTCGTTTTTGCCCTTCACCAGGTAATTTGCTTCCTCTTCTGTTGCTCCATTTTGCATGATGTTTTCTTTTGGATCTTTTTTCCCTTTATACTTTACCATTTCAGTTGACAGATCCATCTCCAAAGCATCCTCTAACCGCAATCCCATATCGATTACGTTTGGCTCAACATCGAATTTGAACCGCTGCGTATTTGACCGTAGCGTATTCAAAATTGAAAATCCTGCCTTATCGAAATCATGCAGCACGAAAATGGTAACGCCTTTCTTTGTTAATTCCTGTACCAATTTCCTGGATGCTGTACTACTCATTCCCTTAGTGCTCATCAGTGCGATATCATAACGAACTTGCAAGCTCGCTTCATTTAACAATTCCCAGAAACCTTCCTTTTCAACGAAAAGCACATATCGATATCGATTATCCGGTCCGCAGGTAGAAATTATTCTGCTTAATCCATCGAGCGTTATTTCTCTACCAATAAAATTATGCCATTCATAAATATATTCCCGCACTGCCAGCGTTCCGATAGGAATTTTAGTCCCTGAATGCGGTTCGATCAGATTTCCCCGGGCATCGTATACTACATCCCAGTTTTCTGTTAACTCCGGATTCCTCTCCAAAAATTCTATTAAAATATTTTGGGTAAAATAAGAGGAATTTTTCCATATATCGCCTGCGATATCCTGAACCAGCGGTCGAGCCGCATACATAATCTGTCTTGCATTTGCCGGAAGCTTATTTTCACTGCTTGCTTTCATGTACGCCTGTTCCATTACCTCAAATGCCGCTGCTTTAAGACTATCATCTTCTTTTTTAGTTTTTCTAAATGCTTTCTTATCTTCCCGCTCGATTCTCTTCATTTCTCGATGTCGTTTTTTCTTAAACTTCGCCCAATCCTTACAAATCAACCGAACGCATTTTTCAAAAGCCTCTTCGATTTCATCAGGCAGCGAAATATGCGATTTCCCTCGATCCGTAAAAGTTACGCCCGGGTAAACCAGATGAAGAATCAAACACGTTGGATCGTAATACTCAATGTAATTATCATCAAGCATATTTTCATAAAAACTGTTATTCGAAAAAGGATTGCCCAACGCTGCCGACCAGTTAATTCCAATGAATGTGTCTCTGGTTTGTTTATAATCATCGTTGGAGACCCCAAACGCCGCCTCCACAATAAATGGAAGATTTTCCGCATCCCCACAGATCCGTTTACAATAAATCGAATCGGGATAATAGTTATTGTCAATGAAATACTTTCTCCAGTGATCTTCTCCAATAATCCCCAGATTTTTAGCTTTGAAGCTTTTTGAATGAAACTGCATTGCTTCCAGCAAATCCCTGACCTTGTCCAGGTTCAGCTCACCATTCAGCACAAGATCATTCAAACATGCACCCGATAATCCAGCCATTTCTGCCACTGTTTTTTGCTTTGCCGAATGGGTGAGACCTTGAAATTCCGACACAAACTCACGCACTTTTTTCGTTTTATCCTTTGTTATATACGCTGCGATTAATTGAGCCAGACTATCGACATTGTACCAATGCGGCGACGTGGGTGTATTTGTCTTATGCTTTTTCCAATCACTACAGGATGGCTCCCATACCTTATCATTTAACCGAAACCGTGCATGTGGATTAAAAAGCGCCATATTCCTGATCAGTTCATCGAAATTGTAAAAATTGTAGTATTTTGCTGTACTCTGGTAGCTGGCTAATTCACGCCAGTGAATTTTACAAAAAGTGCCATTTTTTACAATGCCATTCTCATTTGTCTCAAGTCGAATCTCTGGCTTTTGAGCAATCTTATCCAGCTTCACATTGATCACGTAATGCCGGTTGCCCGTAATCACTTCCACTTTACCGCTTTCGCCATCCGCCACAAACGGCGCCGCCCATACGCATTTCAACGCATTCCCTAACTGTCCCCGGGTCGGACTCACGTAATAATTTTTATCGCTGACCCGCTTCATATAATCCAGCGATTTCTTAATCACTTGATGCGGGATTCCCGGACCGTTATCTTCCACCGAAAACCAATCCTCGCCATAATCGATTTTAATTTTCGGCACAATATTAGCGCTTTCACACGCATCCAGCGAATTATCCACCAGTTCTTTCACCATCGCCACCGGCCATTTCTCTTTCGAAAATCCGATTTGCATCCGCAATTCCTTTTCCGTAAAGAACTCCATCTCCCGGCT